>NZ_JANSIH010000392.1:0-18760 GCF_047462075.1 Synechococcus sp. R55.2 | reverse complement strand
AGAGCTGGAAAAAGCCACCCGCGGGACAACGGCTGCCGCCCCTCCCAAGGTTTCCCGAACAGCAGTCACCGAGTCAGTTGCCGATACGCCCCCCCCAGAGACGGATCCCGTCCCATCCGTAGCCGACGACGCTCAAACAGCAGACGCTGCCTAACCTATGGCCCGCTTTAACCCCCTTTGCTTCGGCATGGAAATTACGCGCTTGTTCGAGCAAGGGCAGTCCTACTTCGCTCCTGCCAAGGTGGAGACCTGGCTGCGGCAGCATGGCCAAAACCCGTCCGACTATGAGATCTCGTTTCACCAGGAACTGCCCCCTGCCGGCTCTTCTGCGGCGATGTGGATTCGCATCGACCTAAAGCGTTGGGATGGCCAGCCGGTGGATTCCTGGCTGTTGGAAGCGATCAACCGGGTAGATTGAAAACGGCTTGCTCCGCAGTAAAACCCAGCCCTACGGTAAGAAGGTTGAGGCTTTTTGTCCACCTATGCCCAGTGCCACCCTGTTGGTATCTTGCCCCGATCAAAAAGGGTTGGTAGCCAAGCTCTCCAGCTTCATCTACAGCTACGGCGGCAACATCATTCACGCCGATCACCATACGGATCCCGAAGCAGGACTGTTCTTGAGCCGCATCGAGTGGGACTTGCAGGGCTTCCAACTGGAGCGAGGGGAAATTGTCCCCGCCTTTTCAGGCATTGCCCGTGGGATCCAAGCCAACTGGGAACTGCATTTTTCCGACACTCGCCGTCGCATTGCGTTGTGGGCCAGCAAGCAAAGCCACTGCCTTTTGGATCTGATCTGGCGGCAAAGGGCGGGAGAACTGCCCGCCGAGATCCCCTTGATCATCAGCAATCACCCCGACCTGGAATCGGTGGCCCGCTCCTTCGGTATCGATTACTACCACATCCCCGTTTCTCCAGAGGGCAAAGCCGCAGCCGAAGCCCGTCAGCTCGCTCTCCTGCAGGAATATCGAATTGACCTGGTGGTGTTGGCCAAGTACATGCAGATCTTGAGTGGGTCGCTGCTCCGCCAAGCCCCGCCGGTCATCAACATTCACCATTCCACCCTGCCCGCCTTTGCCGGAGCCAACCCCTACCACCGCGCCCATCAACGGGGAGTGAAAATCATCGGCGCCACCGCCCACTATGCCACCGAAGACCTGGACGAAGGGCCGATCATCGAGCAGGATGTGGTGCGGGTCAGCCACCGCGATACCGTTGCCGACCTCGTCCGCAAAGGCCGCGACATGGAACGCCTAGTCCTGGCACGGGCAGTGCGGTATCACCTGGAGAATCGGGTGCTGGTATACCACAACAAGACGGTGGTGTTTGCCTGATCAGCCTGCGGGCGCAGCGTTGCTCAACGGGATCCCTTTCTGTTCTCGCAGGAGAGCCAAGATCTCGTCCTTCACCTCCTGAAAAGAAGAAGTGCGCTTGAGGCTGTAGTCGCGCCGGCTGGGGAAATCAACTCGGATCTCCCGTTTCACCCGCCCAGGATGGGACGTGAGTACATAGATGCGCTGGGCCAAAAAGACGGCTTCTTCCACATCGTGGGTGATCATCAGGATTGAAGTGCGCGTGCGCTGCCAGAGATCCAGCAAAAACTCCTGCATGGTCTCCTTGGTTTGCACATCCAAAGCGCCAAAAGGCTCATCCATCAGCAAAATCTTCGGTTGGGCCGCCAGAGCTCGCGCAATCGCCACCCGCTGCTGCATACCGCCCGAAAGCTGCTTGGGCAGAGCCTTGGCAAAACGCTCCAGGCCGACGATCTCCAGAAAATAATCCACACGGGCTTCCCTTTCCTGCCGTTTTACCCCCTGCAATTTCAGGCCAAAGCCGACGTTCTCCGCCACGGTCATCCAGGGGTAGAGGGTGTAGGACTGGAACACGACTCCCCGATCCGCTCCCGGCCCAATCACCGGCTCCCCATCGACGCTGATGGATCCTCGGCTAGGCTGCTCCAACCCGGCAATCAGGCGCAGTAGGGTGGTTTTACCAGAGCCGGAAGCCCCCACCACACAGACAAACTCCCCCGACTCCACATGCAAATTCACCCCATCCAGAGCCAAGATAGGTCCACGACGGGTGGGGAAGGATTTGCTCAGGCCGACCACTTCCAAATGCACGACACCACCTCATAAAAAGGCCCAACGACAGGTCAAACGTACCAAGCGTCGCAGCAGCCAATCCAGCAGAAAGCCGATCAGCCCCAACACAATCAAGCACGCAAAAATCTCGTCGGTTCTAAAGAAGCGCTGGGCTAGCTGGATCCGCCTACCCAAACCCTCATTGGCGGCCACCAATTCTGCCACCACCACCAAGTTCCAAGAGGCAGCCATGTTGACGCGGAAGGTGTCGAGAATGTTCGGGGTGATGTATGGAGTGATCACCTGCAGCAACACCTGCCAGCGCCGCCCCCCCAAGGTGTAGGTGGCCTCGATCAGCTCTTTGGGAATGAACTTCACCGCATCCATGATCATCAGCATGTTGAAGAAAACGGTGCCGATGAAAATTAACCCGATCTTGGGGGCCTCATCCAAACCCAAGTAAATAATCAACAGCGGGGTGAAGGCAGGAGCGGGCATGTAGCGAAAGATGCCGCTAATCGGCTCGATCAAGGCGCGGATGCTGGCGAAGGTGCCCATGGCAATGCCGATGGGGGTCGCCACCACTGCTGCCAACAGAAAACCGCTGCTAACCCGACTGAAGCTGGCCAAGGTATCCTTCCACAGCAGGCCGTCTCGCCACAGGCGCAGCAGGGCCGCCCATACCGAAGGGGGAGAAGGCAAAAAACGCGGCGGTACCCACCCCGAGACCGATAGGCCCCACCACAAGCCGAAAGGCACCAGCACCGATAGCGCCGTCAGCAGCAAGGCCAAGGGGCGCGGGATCTCTTCGGCAATGCGCCAAAACACCGTCGGGGGCAGACTGGGGCGGGTGGGTGGAGGCGATTCAGCCGGAGCAGTCAGCATCGTACCTTACCTCACTGGTGGCCCATGAAGGGATCCCGGATATCTCTCACCGTCTAACACCCACCGACTCGGCATAGGCGCGAACGAAGCGGTCATCGAACAATGCCTCCAGATCCTTGGGCCCCTCCGAGATGAAGCCCACTCTCACCATGAAGTCCACCATTTGTCTGGCCGCATAGGGCATGTGCTGCATTCCCTCGCCGGGGCTGAAGGCTTTTAGGTTGTCTTCTATGGTGAAGAAACGAATGCCATCTTTGAACAGTTGCAGCTCCTCTGGGGTGACACCGGCACGTCTGGCCATGATTTCGTCGGCTCGCTGCGGGTTCTCCTCCATGAACTTCAGAATATCGAACCAGCTATTCACCAAAGCCTGCACCTGATCCGGCTGCTCGTCAATCAATTTTTGGCTGACCACCAACAAATCGGGAATGGCCCCTGGGAACTCCGCCGAAGAGAACAGCTCCTTGCTTCCAGGGCGCTCCAGGGCTGTCAACCAAAAGGGCGGAAAGGCTCCCACCGC
This sequence comes from Synechococcus sp. R55.2, assembly GCF_047462075.1. Classification (NCBI taxonomy): domain Bacteria; kingdom Bacillati; phylum Cyanobacteriota; class Cyanophyceae; order Synechococcales; family Synechococcaceae; genus Synechococcus; species Synechococcus sp. R55.2. Next base: position 15,274 of record NZ_JANSIH010000392.1, on the reverse strand, counting down.
ATCCACCTGACCGGCAGCAAAAGCAGCGGCGGCGGCTCCGGTTTCCAAGGGCACAATGATCACATCGTCGCGGGAAAATCCCTCCCGCTCCAGCCCCAGCGTCAGCAGAAAGTCACCCACCACGCCTTCTTCCACAGCCACCCGCTTACCCACTAGGTCGGCAATGGTGTTGATCCCTTCCCGGACGATGATCTTGTCGTTGCCTGCCGAGTTGTCGTTGACCAGCACCACCACCTGACCATTCACAGATTTCGGCGCGAAGGAGAGCGTATCGTTCAGGGTTTGGGTATTGGCATCCAGTTGTCCGGCGGCAAAGGCTTCCATCGACTCAATGTAGCCATCGAACCAGCGCAACTGCACGTTGGCCCCATTTTTCTTGAAAATGCCCTCTTCTTCTCCAATGGCCCACGGCCACCAACCTGCCCAATTGCTGTAGCCCATCTGAATGGGGGGTCGGGCCAGAGCGGGAGAGGAGCTTCCCAGCAAAAGGGTGGGCAACAACCCCAGCACCCAGGACAAAAACCGGCGGCGACGCGAGATCTGTGGAGAAGAAGTCATAAGCCTGGAAGTTTAAGTAACTGTGCAGCCAGCTTGAGAATGGCTGTTCGCTGGCCTGGATTCTAGGGTCGGCTTGAGACGAGCAGCAAATAGTTAATTTGGCTACAAAATCCCCCAACTTGTTGCTTGGGTTGGCTTTGGATTTTCCGATCTTCCAGAGTGATGGGACTTAACCAAGGGGATCCCTCAGTACTCAAAGGTCATGGGTGGGAAGCGGGAAGGGCGAGATCTGAGCTGGGCGGGTTCAGAGGCAGGAGCGGGATCCCGAAAGGCTTTTGCCTCCTGCTGAAGGTGTTGCATGGCCTGCTCGATTTCCTGAAGTCGCGCGTGGATTTGCCCTTGCCGCTCTCGAATAAACTCTAGCTCTTGTTTGAGCCGCTGCTTTTCGACAGTGAGCTGCTGCATTTCGGCATAGAGGGCGGATTCGGTTTGGCGGCGAGGGATCGAGCGCAGCTTGGGGCGAGGTCGAGTTCGGGGCACACGGGGCAAGCTCATAAGGGGGGATCCCGGAAAACGGCTTGCGTCTATCCTAGCGTGCTCTTGGCGGCCCTTCTATTCCTAGGTAGGATCCATTCGTCCGGTGTGGAAAACAGCGATGGTGGAAACTGGAGCAGACCTGTTGCAACGCTACGGCAGCGGTGAGCGGGACTTCAGCAACAGCCAACTGGCCGGAGCTGATCTGGCCGGGGCCGACTTGGCCGGGATCGACTTGGGGGGATCCATTCTCCGCCAGGCAAAGCTGGCTTCTGCCAACCTGGAGCGGGCCTACCTGAGCGGCGCCGACCTCAGCCAAGCGGATCTGCAGGGATCCAACCTGCGGCTGGCCAACCTAGAAAAAGCTAAACTGCAGGGATCCCGATTGCAGGGAGCCAACTTGCGTGGGGCCAACCTGGCGGAAGCGGACTTGAGCGAGGCCGATCTCAGCCAAGCGGACTTGGCGGGGGCCAATCTCACCGGGGCCAACTTGAGAGGATCCCTTCTGGCCCGGTGCAAACTCAAGCTGGCCAACCTGCGAGGGGCCTGCTACGACGCCACCACTCAGATGGAAGCGGATATCACTCCAGCAGAGCTGGGCATGGTTCAAGCCTAGAGGGGAAAATGGGGCTATCCCTCCGGCTCCAAGTCCAGGATCTCCTGGATCTCAGCATCGGTATAGCCCACCGCCCGCAACTTCTCCGATACCGTCTGAATCTCTCCGGAAGATAAGTCCTGCTGCCGTACCCGATCCCAGAGATTGGCCACAATCTGCAGCAGCAAACCGCTGCTCTCCGCCTCAAACAGCTCAAAAGCCGTGGCTAGCTCAATGGCCTGCAACACCTCCTCGGCACTGCCAATCGGCTGATCGAGGGATCGTTCCTCCAGCTCCACCAGCAACTGGCGCAGTTGGTTCAGGCCATCCCCAAGAGCAGACATACAGCAGGCTCCACAACGGCACTCGAACCCTCACCCTAGCAGACCCCTATCATTCCGCAAAAGGAATCCCGCCAATTCTGCGGCAGCTACAGCTATTCTGATTAAGAGAGCGATTCAACTGCAATCGAGGCGATTGTCGAGTCAGCATAGACAATCAACAACACCCAAACAACACCGAGAGGAGATGCATGAGTATGGCCCCAGTGAACGTCCTGCCCAATACCCCCCAGCCTTTAGCCGATGAGGGTGGCACCACCTTGGACTATGGCAGCGCGGTTTACCGGCAGGCCTACTCTCGCATCAACGGCATTGTGATCGAAGGGGAACAAGAAGCCCACGACAACTACCTCAAGCTGGCCGAGATGTTGCCGGAAGGGGCAGAGGAGCTGCACAAGCTGGCCAAGATGGAATTGCGGCACATGAAAGGCTTTCAATCCTGCGGCAAAAACCTGCAGGTAGAGCCGGATAGGGAGTTTGCCCGCACTTTCTTCGCCCCTTTGCGCAACAATTTCCAAAAAGCGGCAGCAGCCGGAGACCTAGTTACCTGCTTGGTCATTCAGTCGCTGATCATCGAATGCTTTGCCATTGCCGCCTACAACATCTACATCCCCGTCGCCGATGAGTTTGCCCGCAAGATCACCGAGGGGGTGGTCAAGGATGAATATCTGCACCTCAACTTTGGCGAGCGCTGGCTAGGGGAGCATTTTGGCGAAGTCAAAGGGCAGATCGAAGCGGCCAACGCCCAGAACCTGCCTTTGGTGTGGCAGATGCTGCAGCAGGTGGACAAGGATGTGGAAGCCATCTACATGGATCGCGAGGCCATTGTCGAGGACTTTATGATTGCCTATGGCGAGGCGCTGGCCAACATCGGCTTCAGCACCCGCGAGGTGATGCGCCTCTCTGCCCAGGGTTTGCGGGCAGCATGACCCACCTCAGCATTCATCCTCTGCCGGCGGACTGCAGTTCTAGGCTGGCTACAGGCGGGTATGGACATGTTTTGATGGGATCCATCAGTTATCCAAGCGGGTAAACCTTTATGTTCGGCCTGATTGGGCACTTGACCAGCCTGGCCCATGCGAAGCGGGTGGCAGACAAGCTGGGTTATTCCGAATATGCGGAGAGCGACCTGGAGTTCTGGTGCATGGCTCCCCCTCAGGTGGTGGACGAGATCACAGTGACCAGCATTACCGGCCAAAAGATCCATGGGCAGTACGTCGAATCCTGTTTCTTGCCGGAAATGTTGGCGGGGGGACGGGTAAAGGCCGCCTGTCGGAAAGTGTTGAATGCCATGGCCCTAGCCCAGCGGCGCGGCTTGAACATTACGGCTTTGGGGGGATTCAGCAGCATCATTTTCGAGACTTTTCGCCTCGACAGTCTCCGGCGAGTCCGCAACATCGACTTGGAGATCCAACGCTTTACCACCGGCAATACCCACACGGCCTACATCATCTGTCAGCAACTGCAGTTGGCGGCCCAGCGCTACGCCATGGACTTGGCAGCCGCTACGGTTGCGGTGGTGGGGGCGACCGGAGATATCGGCAGCGCCATTTGTCAATGGTTGGTGGCCCGCACTCACTTGGGCAAGTTGTTGCTCATAGCTCGAGAGCGGCGGCGCCTAGAGGAATTGCAGGCCAACCTCAAGCAGGGGGAGATCTGTTCGCTGGAAGAGGCCCTGCCCCGCGCCGACTTTATCGTTTGGGTGGCCAGCATGAGCCAAGGCATGGTTCTCGATCCACAAGTGTTGCCGGATCCCTGTGTCATCATCGACGGTGGCTACCCGAAGAACATCGCCTCCAGCTTGCATCGGAAGGGGCTCTACGTCATTGACGGGGGGATGGTGGAGCACTCTTTGGACATTGAATGGAACATCATGCAGTTTTTGAATGTGGCCAACCCGGCCCGTCAGCTTTTCGCCTGCTTTGCCGAGTCCATGCTACTGGAGTTTGAGGGGCTGCACACCAATTTCAGTTGGGGCCGCAATTTGATCACCCTTGAGAAATTGGATCTGATCGGGCAGCTTTCTCGCAAGCATGGGTTCCGCCCCCTCATGCCCGAAGCCTAATTGAGATTCAAAATGAAGAAAGCCTCAGCCCCAGCAGAGGTGCTGGCCCTGGTCAGGTCAATCACCAATCGACTGAACCTGGACGAAACCTGAAGACCAAACACCAAGAGACGGTCGCCATGCCCCAGTCCTTTACTGCCCACCTTTGGCAAGCCATTCAGCCCATCTACAAGCAAATCCTCGATCACCCCTTCAACCGAGAGTTGGCAGCGGGCAGCCTATCGCGGCAGCGGTTCCAGTTTTACTTGCAGCAGGATGCTCTTTATCTCACCGACTTTGCCCGCGCCCTGGCCTTGATTGGAGCTCGTTCCGAAGGGGCTGAGCAGGTGGTGAGTTTCTTGAACTTTGCCCTGGGAGCCATTGTGGCCGAACGCAGCCTGCACGAAAGCTATTTTCGCCTCTACGACATTCAACCCGAAACAGCCTATGCCCCTGCCTGCTTCGCCTATACCCGTTTTTTGTTGGCTGCGGCGGCTGTGGATCCCTATGAGGTGGCCATTGCCGCTGTGCTGCCCTGCTTTTGGATCTACCGAGAGGTGGGATCCACCATCTATCGCACCGCGCAGCCTGACAATCCCTACCAACAGTGGATCGACACCTACGCCGGGGAAGAATTTGCCCAAGTGGTGCAGCAGGCTTTGGACATCACCGACTCCGTCGCTCAGCAGGCTACAGAGCCGCTGCGGGAAAAGATGAGGGCAGCTTTTGTCACTGCCTCCCGGTTGGAATGGCTGTTTTGGGACAGTGCCTATCGCCTCGAATCTTGGCAACCCGCCTAATGCTCACCCGGTCGGGCCGGCATATAAAGGCAGCAACTGCTGGGCCTGCGCGAAAACGGCATCCAACATCGGCTCCGTCAGCAGCCGTGTGGCCGTGTTGCGCCGGCTGGGATGGTAAGACGCCAGCAAATAGCGACCCTCTGCCAGGGGAATAACGCAGTTGTGGCCAAAGCGGGGGCGGGGCCTGAGAGGTGGCAAGAGCGTCAGAGCGTGTTGGAAGGCAAAATGCCCCAACGTCAGGATCACTCGCACCTGGGTTAGCAGCTCCAGCTCTTGTTTCAGGTAGCTCAGGCAGGCCTTGGCTTCTGTGACGGTGGGGCGATTGTCTGGGGGAGCGCAGCGCACCACGGCTGAGATGTAGCAATCCTGCAGATGCAGGCCATCCTCTCGGTGGGTAGAGGTGGGCTGATTGGCAAAGCCAGCTCGGTACAAGGCGCGAAACAGCCAGTCCCCACTGGGATCCCCGGTAAACACCCGCCCGGTGCGGTTGCCCCCATGAGCTGCCGGTGCCAACCCGATCACCCACAGCCGCGCCTGCGGATCCCCAAATCCCGGAACGGGCTTGCCCCAGTAGGACTGCTCCCGAAAACGGGCCACCTTCTGAAGGGCGACTGCCTCTCGCCAAGCCACCAAGCGGGGACAGCGGCAGCAACTGACGATTTCAGTTTGCAAAGTGGCCCAATCCTGGAGACCCAGCGCCTCACTCCTCCTCGTCGTCATCCTCCTCTAGCTCGTCGAAGGCAGGGGTGGAATCGTCGATCAACTGATCGTCTTCCAAGATCAAACGAGGCGGCAGCTCCGGCAACACTGCAGGCTCTTCTTCCTCTTCGTCAGGCTCCGGTTCGGGGGTGATCTCCTCGTAGGTGGTGAAGCCCGTGCCGGCGGGGATCAGGCGCCCGATAATCACGTTTTCTTTCAACCCGCGCAGCCAGTCGGATTTGCCCTCGATGGCCGCCTCTGTAAGCACGCGGGTGGTTTCCTGGAAGCTGGCCGCCGAGATGAAGCTGTCGGTGTTCAAGCTGGCCTTGGTGATCCCCAGCAGGACGGGCGTATATTTGGCCGGCGCCCCTCCGGTAATGGCCATGGTGGCGTTGGTCTGCTGGATTTCCCGCAACTCCACCAGCTCCCCCGGCAACAGGATGGTGTCGCCACCATCATCCACCCGCACCTTGGAGGTCATCTGGCGCACCACGATCTCGATGTGTTTGTCGGAGATCTCCACCCCCTGGGAGCGGTAGACGTTCTGCACTTCGTTCACGAAGAAGCGCTGCACCTCCCGCAAAGCCAACCGCGCGGCTTGGTCATCTCCCAAGGTTTGGCGATGGTACTCGTAGTAGATCTCCAAGAGGTCGTGAGGGTTGGCAGGGCCATCGGTAAGGGGATCCCCCACCCCCACCGGCTGTCCGTCCACCACCATCAAGCTTTGCCCCGGCAGCACAGGATAGTCTCTAACGGTGCCATCGGCTTCGATGACCTTCAAATCCGGCTCCTCTCCCCGCCAGCTCAGTTGAACGGTGCCGGGCCGCTTGGCCAGAACACACATTTCCTTGGGCTTGCGGGCCTCCAGCAGCTCCTCAATCCGCGGCAGACCCTGGATGATGTCCCCCGTCTTGGCCCGCTCAAACACCAGGAGGGCCAGGGAATCCCCCCGCTGCACCAGATCGCCATCTCGTACCTGCAGAATGGCACCCGCAGAAACCAAGTAGGGCCGCGCTATCCGCAACACCACTTGGCCGTCCGTTATCTGCATTACCTGTCCCGACTGTGGAGAAGGGATCCCAGGCGCCAGCTCATCTCCGGCCCGCACCAGCGCCCCTACCGCCACGCTGGCTGAACCTGTCAGGGGCACCTGCACCAGATCGTCGTCGGTAATCACCAGCACCCGCCGCACCACTTCCGCTCCCTGGCGGATCCCTTGGACGATCCCAGCCTTTTTGGCTTGGATTTCGGTTCGGGCAATAACACCTCCCCTGGAGATGGAGTCTCCTTCGCTCACCAACAGCCGAGTGTGGGTGCTCCCCTGTGTCAGATCTGCCTCCACATCGCGGCGCAGCAGCAGGGTTTCCAGAATCACCAGTTGCAGGCGGCGAATGTCGGGATCCTTCTCGTCTTGGATTAGCTCGATATCGGCCTTCAGTTGTGGGGCGTCGGTATCGATCTCCAGCACCAGTTGGGTGCGTAGGAGTTCTACAGGGCCTACTGACTTCACCCGCTCCCCATCTTTGAAGGGAACGCGCTGCACCGCCCGCAGGCGAATGGAGCGGCCAGACTCGCTGGTGGACTCTTGAGTGGGCACCAAGGGCCGGTCGGGGATCTCGTACTCCTGCACCGGACGCAGCAGCAAGCCTGGGCCTTCAGGAGTTTCCACCTGTTCCAAGTAGACCAGTTGGTCGGGAACAATGCTGCTGAGCACCTGTTGCCCGGGCTGGATCAGGGTGCCACTTTTCACTTCCAAGTCGGCGGGGTTGTCCACCAGATGCAGGGATCCCGGCTTGATGACGATCTCCCGCAGGATGTCGTTCTTCTGGATAACCTCGACAACGCCAGCATTCTGGCAAAAGATGTCTTTCACTACCTCGGTGCCCGCTTCCACATACTGGCCGTCGTCCACGTTCAGCAGGGAGATGTCCTTGTTCACCTCGTGGGTCTCTTCTGGGATCCACAGCAGGGTGCCGCCCTGGATGACTTCGTAACCTTGCTTGGCCTTGCCGCGCCGTGCCACCTCAATGCCGGCGAACTTCACCAAGCCTCCCGTCTGACTGCGGAAGTGGTTGTCGATCAGCTCCGCCACCACCTCATCGTTGCCCACTTTGGTGCCCGGAGTAGCCTTGAGAACAAAGGTCTGCCCACTGGAAGTGTCCAGCAAAAACTGCTCCCGCCCCTGGTGGGATTCCACCCGTACCCGTGCTTCCCGCAACACCACGGAAGCGTTGATGATCTCCACCTCGCGCCCGCTTTTGGTGTCGCTGCGCTCCGGCAGCCGCACAATGCCCCCATGCTCCGTCACCAGCAAGGTCTCGGCGATCACATCCCCCGCTTCTACCCGATCCCCGTTTTGCACCACTGTTGCGGCCCCCGGCGGCAGATTGTACACCTGTCCAGACATCACCCAGATCAACCCCTGCCGCTGAGCGGTGTAGGTGGTGTTGCCCTGGCGGTCGGTCTTCTCCTCGATGGGCAGATCGGCAAAGCGAATTTCTCCGGCCAGATCGGCCACCACCTCTTTCTGGGCTTTCTCAGTGCTCTTGCGGCTGGCCTTGGCCAGGGATACCTCCGCGATCAACTGGTCCCGCTGCACCTGGGCTCCGTCCCGCACCAGCAGGGTGGATCCCTGGGTCATGTCGAAGGACTCCCGTTGCCCGTCTGGGCCTTCCAAGATGATTTGGTTGTTTACCTCCACTTGTAGAGCATCGTCGCCGTGGCGGGTACGGAAGGGGCGGGTGCGCAGGTTTTTCGGGAAGCGCACGACGCCGGCAAAGGGGGCGCGAATTTGGCGAGCCACCTCCCCTGTAAACACGCCTCCCGTGTGGAAGGTGCGCATCGTCAACTGGGTGCCCGGCTCCCCAATCGATTGGGCGGCGATGATCCCGACCGCTTCCCCCAGATCCACCAAGCGGGAATGGGCCAAGCTCCAGCCGTAGCACATCCGGCACACGGAGCGGTTGGCCTCACAGGTGAGGGGAGAACGCACCATCACCTGCCGGATGCCGGCCTCCACAATCGTCTTGGCCAGGTCGTGATCCACCTCTTGGTTGCGACGGGCAAGCACCACCTGGGTTTCTGGGTGCACCACGTCGCGCGCCAGCACTCGGCCCACCAAGCGCTCCTCCAGAGACACCACCACCTTGTCCCCATCCATCAGGTATTCCAGGAGAATGCCCTGGTCGGTGCCGCAGTCGGATTCCCGCACGATCACATCCTGAGACACGTCCACCAAACGGCGGGTGAGGTAGCCGGAGTCGGCGGTGCGCAGGGCCGTATCCACTAAACCCTTGCGGGCCCCATAGGAAGAGATGATGTATTCGGTAACGGTCAGGCCCTCGCGGAAATTGGTTTTGATGGGCAAATCGATGATCTCGCCCTGGGGGTTGGCCATCAGGCCGCGCATGCCCACCAACTGGCGCACCTGGGAGACGTTCCCCCTTGCCCCCGAGTTGGCCATCATGTAAACGGAGTTGAGGGGATCGTTCTGCCGGAAGTTGTTGAGCATCTCCTCTTTGATCTGGTCGTTGATCTGGTTCCAGGTGTCGATCACCTTTTGGTAGCGCTCCACCTCTGTGATTTCTCCACGGGTATAGCGCTCGGTGGCCGCCTCGATCTCGGCTTCCGCTTGTGCCAACAACTGCCGCTTGCTGGGGGGAACGCGCAGGTCTTCAACGCTGATGGAGACGGCTGCCTGGGTGGCGTATTTGAAGCCCAGGGTCTTCAGAGCATCCGCCATCTGAGCAGTGCGGGCCGTGCCGTAGCGGGCAAAAGACCAAGCAATTAGGTTGCGCAGCTCTTTTTTGCCAATTTGATAGTTGCGAAAGGGCACAGGGGGCAAGGGGGTGTCGGCTTTGTTACCGTCGGCAGCCTGCCGCGCCAGGCCAGCGGAAAATCGTCCTTTTTCGCTCATGATGCCTCGCTAGAGAGAAGAGGAGAGAGGGGAGAGAAGAGCCGTCCTACGGCAGAGGATGAACTACGCAGACAAAATATCTTGCACGGTCTTGTTAAAAATGATCCGGCCCGGCGTGGTGCGAATGTACTGGCTGATCACGTTGCCGTCTTGATCCTCGCGGATACGGCGGTAGTTGGTGATCTTGAGGCGAATGCCGCCCGGTTCTTCGATGATTTGCGGCTCGGACTCTTTTTCGCCCTTGCCCAACTCCATCGGGCCGTGGTAGCGCACCCAGACCTTGCTGTGCAGGCCGATAGCACCGCGGTCGTAGGCGATGAGAGCATCTTCCAAGCTGGCAAAGAAACGATCGCCAAGATCGGGCTGGTGGGGGTTATCTGCCGTCAGGTAGTAGCATCCCAGCACCATATCTTGGCTGGGGGTGATGATAGGGGCGCCAGTGGCAGGGGAGAGGATGTTGTTGGTGGCCAGCATCAGCAGGCGAGCTTCCGCCTGAGCTTCCAGAGAAAGGGGCACATGCACAGCCATCTGGTCGCCGTCGAAGTCGGCGTTGAAAGCAGGGCAGACCAAGGGGTGAAGTTGAATCGCCCTTCCCTCCACCAGGATTGGCTCAAAAGCTTGGATCCCCAGGCGGTGCAGGGTGGGGGCACGGTTGAGCAAGACGGGGTGGCCGTCGATCACCTCTTCCAGCACATCCCAAATCTGTGGGTCATTGCTCTGGATCATCTTTTTGGCAGCCTTGATGTTGTTGACAATGCCCCGCTTGATCAATTTGTGGATGACAAAGGGCTGGAACAGCTCGATGGCCATCTCTTTGGGCAGGCCACACTGGTGCATGCGCAGGTTGGGCCCCACCACGATCACCGAACGCCCGGAGTAGTCCACCCGTTTGCCCAACAGGTTTTGCCGGAAGCGCCCCTGTTTGCCCTCGATGATGTCGGAGAGGGACTTGAGGGGACGGTTGTTGGCCCCCGCCACTACGCGCCCCCGCCGACCGTTGTCGATCAGCGCGTCCACCGCCTCCTGGAGCATGCGCTTTTCGTTGCGCACAATGATCTCCGGCGCCATGATCTCCTGCAGCCGGGCCAGACGGTTGTTGCGGTTGATCACACGACGGTAGAGATCGTTGAGGTCGCTGGTGGCAAAGCGGCCCCCATCCAACTGCACCATGGGGCGCAAATCCGGCGGGATCACCGGCAGCACCCGCAACACCATCCACTCCGGACGGGATCCGGTGGCAATGAAGTTGTCGATCACCCGCAGCCGCTTGATCAGGCGTGCCCGCTTTTGGCCGCGAGCAGTGGTGATCTCCTCCCGCAGTTGCTCCGCCTCTTTTTCCAGGTCGATATCCTTGAGCAGGCGCTCGATGGCCTCCGCCCCGATCATCGCCCAGTTCTCCGGCAGTTGCAGTTCGGATCCCTCCTCGTACATCTGATCTTCGATCTCGAGGAATTGATCCTCCGTCAGCAGTTGTTTGTAGGAGAGATTCTGGGCATTGCCCGGATCCACCACTACGTAGGCGTTGAAGTATACCACCTGCTCCACATCCCGCAGCGGCATATCCAACAGGGTGGCGATGTGGCTGGGGATCCCTTTCAAATACCAAACATGGGTGACGGGGGCAGCCAACTTGATGTAGCCCATGCGGTGGCGGCGCACCCGCGACTCGGTTACCTCCACCCCACAGCGCTCGCAGACGATCCCCCGATGCCGTACCCGCTTGTACTTGCCGCAGTGGCATTCCCAGTCTTTGGCCGGCCCAAAGATGCGCTCGCAAAAGAGACCATCCATCTCCGGCTTGAGGGTGCGGTAATTGATGGTCTCAGGCTTGGTGACTTCCCCCACCACTTGACCATTGGGCAGGGTGCGCTGGCCCCACTCCATGATCCGCTCTGGAGAAGCCAAGCCAATTTTGACGTAGTCAAAGCGTTGCTCTGTTTTGGCCATCGCCATTCTCCTCCTGACTTGCTGCCCTGGCACCTAAACCCAAAGGAAAGGCAAACCCCGCCCTCCTTCGCGGGCTGAATGGGATCCCCGTCGCGTTCGCGTCAGCGGCACGGAGCCCTCTCAACACTCAAAAGTCATCTTCCTCTTCTCCGTCCTCATCTTCCTCACGGCTACGGCTGGCATTCGCGTCAGCGGTGCGGAGCACTCTGGTAAAGGCTGGTGATGGCGAGAGATCCTCAGACGTAACCGATTCATAAGTGGGTCGAGAGGGAGTATGACGGTTGGAGGTATCGGCCATCAGATCCACTTCCACATCGTGGGTTTGCCCTTCGCTGTCCACCTCCACCTTGTGTACCGACACATCCAGGCAGAGGGACTGCAGCTCCCGCACCAGCACCTTGAAGGACTCCGGCGTGCCGGGTCGAGGGATGGGCTTGCCCTTGACGATGGCGTTGAGAGCCTCGTTGCGCCCCACCATGTCGTCGGACTTGACGGTGAGCAGCTCCTGCAGGATGTAGGCCGCCCCAAACGCCTCCAAAGCCCACACCTCCATCTCCCCAAAGCGCTGGCCGCCCTGCTGCGCCTTGCCCCCCAGCGGTTGCTGGGTCACCAAAGAATAGGGGCCGGTGGAGCGGGCATGGATCTTGTCATCCACCAAGTGCACCAGCTTCAGCATGTAGGCGCGGCCCACCGTAACGGGCTGGTCGAAGGGCTCCCCGGTGCGACCATCAAACACCTGGATTTTGCCGCAGTACCTGCCTTCCGGGTTGAAGATCCAGTCCTTGCCGGTCTTCTCTCGGGCTTCCCTCAGCTTGGCCTCCACCGTCAGACGGGAGGCTTCTAAACCGTGCATCTCATCAAAGGGCATCAGCTTGAAGCGCACTCCCAGATGTTCTGCTGCCCAGCCCAGCAGGCACTCGTACACTTGGCCCACGTTCATCCGGGAAGGCACCCCCAAGGGGTTGAGCACCACATCCACCGGTGTGCCGTCCGCTAGGTAGGGCATGTCCTCAATCGGCAAGATGCGGGAGATGATGCCTTTGTTGCCGTGACGGCCCGCGATCTTGTCCCCCACCTGGATTTTGCGCTTGAGGGCAATGTAGACCCGCACCACCATGTTGGCGCCGGGAGGCAGCTCATCCCCCTGTTCGCGGGTAAAGATGCGTACATCCACCACCCGACCGCGCTCGCCGTTGGGCACCCGCAGCGAGTTGTCCCGCACATCCCGAGCCTTTTCCCCGAAAATGGCCCGCAATAGCCGCTCTTCTGGGGGCTGATCCGACTCCCCTTTGGGGGTGACTTTGCCCACCAAAATGTCGCCGGCCTCCACCCAAGCCCCAATGCGCACAATGCCGTTCTCATCCAGGTCCCGCAGGGCATCTTCCCCCACGTTGGGGATTTCGCGGGTAATCTCCTCAGGGCCCAGTTTGGTTTGCCGGGCCTCGATCTCGTGCTTCTCGATGTGTACCGAGGTAAAGACATCGTCGTAGACCAGCCGCTCGCTGATCAAGATGGCATCTTCGTAGTTGTAGCCCTCCCAGGGCATGTAGGCCACCAACACGTTTTGGCCCAAAGCCAACTCGCCCCCTTCGGTCGCCGGGCCATCCGCCAGCACCTGGCCAGCCACCACCCGATCCCCCGTATAGACAAGGGGACGCTGGTTGAGGCAGGTGTCTTGGTTGGAGCGCTGGTATTTCTGCAGGCGATAGACAATTGGATCCCCGCCGTCGCCTGGCCGCACCACGATTTCGTCGGCGGAGACATAGGTCACCACGCCATTGGTGCGCGACACCACCACCATGCCGGAGTCCCGTGCCGCCTGGGCTTCCAGGCCAGTGCCCACATAGGGCCGATCCGGCTTGAGCAGGGGCACCGCCTGCCGCTGCATGTTTGCTCCCATCAAGGCACGGTTGGCGTCATCGTGCTCCAGGAAGGGGATCAAGGAGGTGGCCACCGAGATGACCTGCACCGGCGCCACTTGGACGTAGTGCACTTCTGTGGGGTGGGCGGTGGTGAACTCTTGGCGGTAGCGCACCGGCACCAAATCGGCAGTGATGCGGCCTTCGGCATCCACCGGCACATCCCCAGGGGCTACGCGGTACTCGTCCTCTTCATCGGCAGTGAGGTAGACCATGCCCAGATCTTTGCGCACCACGCCGTTCTCGACCCGGTAATAGGGGCTTTCGATAAAGCCGTACTGGTTGACGCGGGCGTGGGTGGCCAGGGATCCGATCAACCCGGCGTTGGGGCCTTCTGGAGTTTCGATGGGGCAGATGCGGCCGTAGTGGCTGGGGTGGATATCCCGCACCGCAAAGCCGGCCCGTTCCCGACTTAGGCCGCCGGGGCCCAGGGCAGATAGCCGCCGCTTGTGGGTCAGCTCCGCCAGGGGATTGGTCTGATCCATGAACTGGGAGAGCTGGCTGGAGCCGAAGAACTCCTTAATGGCCGCCACCAAGGGTTTGGGGTTGACCAAAGAGGCCGGGGTGAGGTTTTCCGACTCGGAGACCGTCATCCGTTCTCGGATGATCCGCTCCAGGCGATTTAGGCCCACCCGCACCTGGTTTTGCAGCAGCTCACCCACAGAACGCACGCGGCGATTGCCCAGGTGGTCGATGTCGTCCACATGGCCGATGTCGTACTCCAAGTTGATCAGGTAGTCGATGACGGCCAAGATGTCGGGGACGGTAAGCACCCGCACATTTTCCGCTACGTTGAGGTTTAACTTTTTGTTCAGCTTGTAGCGCCCTACCCGGCCCAGATCGTAGCGTTTGGGGTCGAAGAAGCGGGATTCCAGCAACTGCTGGCCACCCGATACGGTGGGGGGTTCCCCGGGCCGCAACTTGCGGTACAGCTCCATTAGGGCTTCTTCTTCGGTGTAGGGCCCCTCTTTCTCCATGGTTTTCTGGTAGAATTCGGGGTGGCGCAGGTTGTCGTAAATCTCGGAGTCGCTCAGGCCCAAGGCTTTCAGCAGAACTGCCGCCGAGAGCTTGCGGGTTTTGTCGATGCGCACCCACACCAGGCCGTTTTTGTCGGTCTCGAACTTCAGCCAGGCACCACGGTTGGGGATGAGGCTGGCGCTGTAGGTACGACGCCCGTTTTTGTCCAGCTCCGACTTGTAATAGACGCCGGGGCTGCGCACAATTTGGTTGACGATCACCCGCTCGGCGCCGTTGATGATGAAGGTGCCCCGATCCGTCATCAAGGGCAGTTCGCCGATGAAGACGTCCATGTCTTTGATCTCGCCGGTCTCTTTGTTGATCAGGCGAGTGGGCACCCGGATCTGCGCTTGATAGGTGGCATCCCGCCGCTTGGCCTCCTCGGGGTCGTAGCGGGGGCGGTTGATCTTGTACCCTTTGGAGGGATCCCCAGGGCGATATTCAGGCAGGAAGTGCAGCTCCAGCTTACCAGTGTAATCGATGATGGGGGAAAAGCTGAGAAGCTCCTCTTCAAACCCTTCTCGCAAAAACCACAAGAAACTCTCCCGCTGAATCTCCACCAGGTCAGGAAAGGTAGGAGCGACAGGGGATGGCACTGCTAATTGTGTCATGCGTTGCTCGGGAGGGGTCGCGCTGCAGTCAGGCCTTCCATTATAGAAACCCCGCCAACGATCGTCAACGAACGTTACAAAGGTCGAGGGACTGTCCGGATCCCGTGGGGGCGCACCTGGAAAATCTCGGCAAAACCGCTTGGGATCCCCTTTTGGCTGCCGGGGCAGGGGCGGTTTCCGCCATGCCTTAAGGATTGTTCACATCCATTCACACTTAAGCAGATTATTCTAATCATTGACCGTTGGGAAGTCAGCCGCTGCTCCGACTCCGCTTGCCGGTCGTCAAAGGGCTTGGAAAAGTGGGGTGGGCCTGGAGGCTAGGTCAAGTCGTTGGAGGGCGCGCTCAGCCTGGT
>NZ_JANSIH010000391.1:0-2962 GCF_047462075.1 Synechococcus sp. R55.2 | reverse complement strand
CCCGCAGCAGCGGTCGCAGCTCCACCCCTGGGCGCACGTACAGCGCCCCCACCCCCTGGGGCCCGTAGAGTTTATGCCCGGAAAGGGAGAGCAGATCCACCGGCAGTTGCGCCAGATCCAGCGGGATCCGCCCCACCGTCTGCACAGCGTCGGTGTGGAAGAGCACCCCCGCCTGGCGACAGATCTGACCCAGCTCTGCAATGGGCTGCAGGGATCCCACCTCATTTTGCCCGTGGACGATGGAGACCAAAACGGTATTGGGTTGCAGCGCCTGGATCAAAGTCTGGGGATCCACCTGGCCGGCGGCGTTCACCGGCAGACGGGTGACCTGCCAACCCTGGGACTGCAACTGGCGGGCAGCATTTTCCACCGAGGCATGCTCCACACTGGAGAGGATCAGGTGCTGGGGAGTGGAGTAGCACTGGGCCACCCCAAAGAGGGCCAAGTTGTTGGATTCTGTCCCCCCCGAGGTAAACAGCAGCGCCTCCGGCTCACAGTTAAGCAGCTCGGCCACCTGTTGCCGCGCCCGCTCCATGGCCATGGCGGCCCGTTCTCCCCACCCATGCAAGCTAGAGGGATTGCCCCAGCTTTCCTGCATCGCCATCCGCATGGCCTCAATGACCTCGGGCCGGGGGGGAGTGGTGGCGCTGTGGTCGAAGTACAGGGTGGGATCCAGAGGCAACATGAAGACTTCACAACCCAGGACTCAATGTCCTCATCTTAGTGCGGGGTTGTGGTCGGCTCATACCCCTTGGCGCAGCCGTTCTAGCACCCCGCGATCTTCGAGGGTGGAGGTATCGCCACTGATGCCGGCGCCAGCCGCCAAATCCCGCAGCAAACGGCGCATGATCTTGCCGGAGCGGGTTTTGGGCAGGGCCTCGGTGAAGCGAATTTCGCTGGGGCGGGCAATGGCCCCGATTTCGGAGACCACATGTTGCATCAACGCTTGGCGCAGCGCTTCGCTGGGCTCATAGCCCTCCGACAGGATGACAAAGGCCACGATCACCTCGCCTTTGAGGTCATCTGGGCGACCGACCACAGCCGCTTCGGCAACTGCAGGATGAGACACCAAGGCCGATTCAAGTTCCATCGTGCCGAGGCGATGTCCTGCCACATTGATGACATCGTCCACCCGGCCCATCACCCAAAAATAACCGTCTTCATCCCGGCGGGCCCCATCCCCGGCAAAGTAGAAATACTGCCCATCTTGGGGAGGGATCCGCTCCCAGTAGCTGGTGCGGAACCGCTGCGGATCTCTATAGATAGTGCGCATCATGCCCGGCCAGGGGCGACGGATCACCAAATACCCCCCTTCGGGTGCCGGGTTCCCCTCCATATCGACAACATCTGCTTGAATGCCCGGAAAAGGACGGGTAGCCGATCCCGGCTTGGTGGCGGTAACCCCCGGCAAGGGCGAAATCATAATGCCGCCGGTTTCGGTCTGCCACCAGGTATCCACAATGGGGCAGCGCTCGTTGCCGATGACGGTGTGGTACCACATCCAAGCTTCGGGATTGATCGGCTCGCCAACCGTGCCCAACAGGCGCAGCGAAGAGAGATCATGCCGACGGGGCAGGGCGTCGCCACTTCTCATAAAGGCCCGGATGGCCGTTGGAGCAGTGTAAAAAATGGAGATGCGGTGACGGGCGATTAACTCCCAGAAGCAATCGGGCTTGGACGGTCGCGGCGCCCCTTCGTACATAAACACCGTTGCCCCGTTGGAGAGGGGGCCATAGACGATGTAGCTGTGTCCCGTGATCCAACCGATATCGGCAGTACACCAGTAGATGTCTTCTTCGTGCAAATCGAAGATCCACTGGCAGGTGATGTGGGTGTAGAGGTTGTAGCCGCCGCTGGTGTGGACAACGCCTTTGGGCTTGCCGGTGGTGCCGGAGGTGTAGAGGATAAACAGCATCGCCTCCGAGTCCATCGGCTCGGCAGGGCACGCTTCCTCCAAGCCAGGAGCCAGCTCATGCCACCAAACATCTCGGCCTGGGGTCATCGGCACGGCTTGCCCCGTCCGCCGCACCACCAAGACGTTTTCGACAGTGGGCACTCCCTCTGCCAGCGCCAAGTCCACCTGCGGCTTGAGGGGGACAATCGCATCTTTGCGCCAGCCCCCATCGGCGGTGATCACGGCTTTGGCTTCCGCATCCCGCAGCCGCTCCTTGAGAGCCTCCGCGCTAAAGCCCCCAAACACCACCGTATGGGCTGCCCCGAGCCGAGCACAGGCCAGCATGGCCATGACGGCTTCCGGGATCATCGGCATGTAGATCCCCACCCGATCCCCTTTTTGAATGCCCAGGGCCTTCAGGCCGTTGGCCCAACAGCAGACCTCGCGATGGAGCTGCTCATAGGTCAAGGTGCGAATGTCCCCCGGTTCTCCCTCCCAGATCAGGGCCAGTTTGTGGCGGCGGCCATTTTCCAGGTGGCGATCCAAGCAGTTGTAGCTGAGGTTGAGCTGTCCTCCCACAAACCACTGCGCCTGGGGAGGATCCCAGTGCAACACCTGCTGCCAAGGCTGAAACCAGTGCAACTCCTGCCGAGCCAGCCGTTCCCAAAAACCTAAGGGATCCGCCTCGGCTTCCTGACAAAGCTGTTGGTAGCGACTGGGGGTGATGCGGGCCTGTTGCACAAACGAAGGGGGCGGGGGGAAAAGGCGCTTTTCCTGCAGGATGGATTCGAGGGCGGGTTGAGACATGGTCAAAGATGAGTGAGGAAAAGAAGTTCTGCAACGCCCACAGAAGGGCGAGGGGATGGAATTGCAGTAGAATACAAATCCCGGCGAGGGTAGGGCAAGGGATGGGCAGGCAATCTCAATTGATTGTAAAGATTCTGAAGATTTTTTGAATGAGAAGTGGTTCAGGGGTATTCCCAGGCAGGGCTCAGGTGAAAAAGGTGGCACGTTGGCGGTGCATCACCACCGACTCCACCAAGCCGATGGCCAGAAAATTGGTCAGCA
>NZ_JANSIH010000390.1:10971-18761 GCF_047462075.1 Synechococcus sp. R55.2 | reverse complement strand
GGGATCCACCTCGGGCAACAAGCGCCAATTCCACCTGATTTTCTTGGGGCTGCCCCAGTTGCACCTCCACATCTCGGCCAAAGAAGCCTTGCATTTTTTTCTGGTAGCTTTCCTGCCATTGTTGGAAGGGAACCTTGGGGGAATCGAACAGAAGCACCAAGGTATACCGGCCATCTCGCAGCTCTTCTCTGTACCCTCTCACCTTGGGCAGATCTGCTTCCAGAGGGCCGCGCAGACCCAGAAACTCCAGGGCATCTTCCAGGTGGGCATTAGCCCCGTAGCTATATTTGGTGATATCGGCGCGGACTTGCTTTTGAATTTCCGTGGCCTGCTGGGCGCGGGCTTGGATCACCTCGAGAGAAGGGGCGGCCAGGGCAGGTACCGGCTTGAGTTCCACTACCTTCATGGTTATCCCTCCCAACAGCAAGGGGATCCCGGCAAACAGGCCGATGAGATTGAGGGTGGGATCGTTGTAGTGGGCAAAGCCCCAAGCCGTGGCGGCAACGCCGGCCAACAAAACGAGGGTACTGACGGGGAAGGGCAGTTTTTCAAACATACAGGAGAGGAAGAAAGGCCACCTGAAAACCCAGGCTAGCAGGAAAAGCGCCAGCGGTGGACTTAGCCTCCATTGGGATGGATAATCACAAAATGCCCACCTGGTGTGTTGAGGAGTGGTCTGTGGTTCTGTCCAATCTGTCCAAAACCTCTCGTTGCTTGCGCTCGCTGGATCGCAAAGCCCAAGAGCGAGCACCTCTGTTTGAGGCCATCCGCCACTATTGCAGCTTGGATAAGGCTCCTTTTCACACGCCAGGCCACAAACAGGGACGTGGGATCCCTGCCGATCTGCAAGCCTTTCTGGGAGAGAACGTCTTCCGGGCGGATCTGACCGAGTTGCCAGAGGTGGACAACCTCCACGATCCCGATGGGGTGATCCGGGAGGCCCAGGAGCTGG
Source organism: Synechococcus sp. R55.2 (assembly GCF_047462075.1). NCBI lineage: Bacteria > Bacillati > Cyanobacteriota > Cyanophyceae > Synechococcales > Synechococcaceae > Synechococcus > Synechococcus sp. R55.2. Next base: position 17,809 of record NZ_JANSIH010000390.1, on the reverse strand, counting down.
CGGCAGCAGCTTATGGAGCGGATCGCAGTTGGTTTTTGGTCAACGGTTCCACCTGCGGCGTGGAAACGCTGGTGATGGCGGTGTGCGATCCGGGAGACAAGATCCTCTTGCCGCGCAACTGCCACAAATCCGCCATTGCCGGGGTGATCCTCTCTGGGGCGGTGCCGGCCTATATCGAGCCGGATTTTGACCCGGAGCTGGGCATTGCCCACGGGATTACCCCAGCCGGTTTGGAGGGGGCCTTGGCGGAGCATCCCGATGCCAAAGGCGTTTTGGTAGTCAGCCCCACCTACTACGGGGTCTGCTGCGATGTGCAGGCTTTGGCCTCCATCGCCCATGCCCATGGCCTACCGCTATTGGTGGACGAGGCCCACGGGCCCCATTTTGGGTTTCATCCGCAATTGCCCATCTCGGCCTTGGAAGCCGGTGCGGATCTGGTGGTGCAGTCCACCCACAAGGTGATCTCCGGCATGACGCAAGCCTCGCTGCTCCACCTGCAGGGATCCCGTATCGACCCCAACCGGGTGCGCAACATTCTGCAACTGCTGCAATCGACCAGTCCCAGCTATGTGCTGATGATGTCGCTGGATGTGGCACGGCGGCAGATGGCCTTAGAAGGGGAAGCCCTGCTGGGCCAAGCCTTGGCTTTGGCAGATCAAGCCCGCGCCCGTCTCAACCGCATCCCCGGCTTGCGCTGTTTTGGCCCAGAGCGTATCGGCTCCACCCCTGGTTTTTTCGATTTCGACCGCACCCGTCTCACGGTAACGGTGACAGAGCTGGGGTTGTTCGGCTTCGACGCTCACGACTGGGTTAACGATCACTTCCACGTGCAGCCGGAGATGTCCACCCTGCACAATGTGGTCTTCATTGTCAGCATCGGCAATACCCAGCGAGACATTGACCGCCTGGTGGAAAGTTTCGCCGCCCTGTCGCAACATTTTCAGGGATCCCGCCCATCCAGAGCGGCAATGGAAAAAATGCAGCGGCTGGCACAACTGCCCCGTCCTTGCTTGCCACCACAACGGCTATCACCCCGGGAGGCTTTTTTTGCTCCCATTCAGCGGGTGCCTTTCCAAGAAGCAGTGGGCCATATCTGCGCCGAGATCATCTCCCCCTATCCACCTGGGATCCCGATTTTGGTGCCGGGAGAAGAGGTGACCCAAGAGGCGGTGAACTATCTGCTGTTGGTGCATGAGGCAGGCGGCTTTATCAACGGCCCAGAGGATGTGCGCCTACAAACCCTGAAGGTGGTCAAAGCAACGGCCTAGTCCTCTCCAGCAGGTTTATGGACGGGTTTTTGCCGTTTGCGCTGGGGGGAGCAGCGGTAGGGAGTTTGCCGGGGTGCCGGGGCGGCGGGCTACCTTCACCCGATCCACCCGTGGCCCCTCCATGCGCACCACCTGAAACTCCATCTCTTGGTAGGTGAACTTTTCCCCAGCACGTGGGATCTTCTGCATGTGGTAGATCAAAAAGCCCCCCAGCGTTTGGTAATCCTCGTGCAGAGGCAGGTTGAGGCCACAGCGCTCGTTGATCTCTTCAATATCTAGCTGAGCCTGGATGAGCAAGGTATTTTCGTCAAGTTCTTGGATGTCCGGCTCCTTGGTGTTGGGATCCGGGCCATCGGAGAGCTTGCCGACAATCTCCTCCACCAAGTCTTGAATGGTGATCAGGCCCGCCGTGCCGCCAAACTCATCCACCACCACCACCATCGGCCAGTGGTGCTGCCTCATTTCGGGCAACAGTTCGGCAATCGGCTTGTTCTCCGGCTCAAAGTGGGCCTCGCGGATAAAAGGCGTGATGGGGCTGTGGAGGTCGATGGATCCCTTGGCCAACTGGCCGATCAACTCCTTAACGTGGATCAGCCCGCGGATGTCATCCAAAGACTCGCCAAAGACCGGATAGCGGGAGTGCCCCGATTCCGCCACCTCCGCCAGCACCTCTTGCACCGTTGCAGTTTCCGGCACCGCGTCGATGCTGGTACGCGGGATCATCACCTCGCTGGCCACCGTCTCGCCAAACTCGAAGATGTTGCTCAACAGCTCTCGCTCTTCCGCCTCGATGTTGCCCGACTCCACCGACGAGGCGATCAGCAGTTGCAACTCCTCCACCGTCATGGTGCTGTAAAAGGAAGTGGCCTCGGGGATGCGGACGCCCAAGATGCGCAGCAGGCAGCGGGAGGAGAAGCGGAGCAGCTCGACAAAAGGGTGGAGGAAGCGGCTTACCAAGCGGTTGAGCCAGGCCAGTTTGAGCGCAATCGGCTCGGAATAGAGGATGGCCAGAGTCTTGGGGATCAGCTCCCCCACCACAATCTGAAAATAGGTGAGCAGCGAAAACACCACTACCACCGCCACCCCCTGCATAAGGGCCGGATCCACACCCTGAAACCAGTCCAAGCGGCTCAAGGCCAAAAACAGCGTGGGCGAAACTTGGGTGGCTCCAATCCAGCCCAGCAATACACTGGCCAGAGTAATGCCCAACTGGGTGGTGGAGAGGGCATATTCCAGTTGTTCCTGGGCTTTTTGCACAAGAGCTGCCTGGCGGTTTCCCTCGCTGGCCAACTGCACCATGCGGGAGCGCCGCGCCGATACCAAGGAAAACTCGACTGCGACAAAGAAAGCGTTGATGACCAGAAGACCGATGACCCAAAGGAGACTAAGCGACGCATCTCCCCACGAAAGCTCAGTGTTGGGGAAAGTAGCCGCCGAGGCTAAAGGGGGGTCGTCCATCAGGGGGAGCAGCAAGACGGATAGACAGCATTCTAGCTCAGCCTGACCCCACCACCTGTCCTCGGCCGGCAGTCGAACTGGTTTCATCTATCCGTCAACTATCGATGACGCCCTCTCCATGCCCAAAATGCAAAGGATCCCCGGCTTTCGCAGTTCTCATTCATCAAGCAGTAACAGCTACAACCTTTTCCGGCAACGCTCACCCCCGCCTATGCAGGGGGCATCTCCTGGGTGCTAGCCGTCGATATCGACAATATTGCCGGTAGTGGCGTCGATCTTAACTTCAATATCGTTGGTAAATTTCACTTCCCAAACTAGGCGTCTATCTTCGCGCTCCAACTCAACTTCTTTGATCACAGCATTGGGAACAGCAGATCGAGCGATCCGAATAGCTTCCTCAATGGGGATAGGCGGAGCAGAAGATTGGGCAAAAGCAGTTTTCATGCTCCCACCTACCAGTAGCATCGGGCCGCCGAGGGGCAAAATGCCAAGCAAAAGTAAGGAAGCAATCGAAAGTTTTGCAGGCTTTATTTACAGCTGCTTGAGCAACCACCTCCTTACCCTACCACCCTGAGACTCAAGAAGCCTTGCCACAAGGAGCATTGCTGCCTTCACAAGGAGTTCACCCCCTTTGCGTCATAGGGTGTAGCTGCTCGGCCCCTCTTCAGCTACGAACTGTTTGCTTCTCCAATCCAACCCTCTCGGAAACTGACTGGCTAAACAACGCTGCTGCGGGGGAGGAATACCTCTACGCCTATCCCGCGTGCTGCTACTACAGGCAGGGAAGTCATGTTGACGTTGGAGCTCCCGGCACTGCACGAATCGGTGATAATATTCCTACCTCTCATTCCTACCCCGGTGGGTGCCGACCATGCCAGATTTTCTGCCCTACGCCTACTTTCAGGGCCAGATTGTCCCCTTTGCTGAGGCGAAGATCTCCATTGCCACCCATGCTCTGCACTACGGGACAGCGGCGTTCGGCGGCCTACGCGGGATCCCTGATCCGCAAAACCCGGATCAAGTTCTGGTGTTCCGTCTGGATCGCCATTGCCGACGACTGAGTCAAAGCGCCCGCCTGCTCTGTTTTGATCTCCCTGCTGAACGGATTGAGCAGGTGATCGTCGAGCTGATCCGAAAAAACCGTCCCTCCACGTCTTTCTACATCCGCCCCTTGGTGTACACCTCCGACCTAGGCATCTCGCCGCGGCTGCACAACATTGAGAAAGACTTTTTCGTGTACGGCTTGGAACTGGGGGACTACCTCTCGCCAGAGGGAGTCAGTTGCCGCATCAGCTCTTGGGCCCGGCAAGAGGATCGCAGCCTACCATTGCGGGGCAAGATCACCGGCGCCTACATCACTTCCTCTTTGGCCAAAACCGAGGCGGCGCAGGCTGGCTATGACGAGGCCATTTTGATGAACTCCCAGGGCAAAGTGAGCGAAGCCTCGGGCATGAACATCTTCATCGTGCGCAATGGCGTGCTGATTACCCCCAGCTTCGACCAAGATATCTTGGAAGGGATCACCCGCGACAGTGTCCTCACCCTGGCCCGTGATCTGGGGATCCCTACCCAAGAACGGCCCGTTGACAAATCGGAGCTATTGATTGCTGACGAGGCCTTTTTAACCGGCACTGCTGCCAAGATCACCCCCATTCGCCAGATCGAGCAGTACGTCCTGCCCCCCTCCCGCCCCATCACTGAGCAGTTGCGGCAGAAGCTGACGGCAATTACCGAAAATCGGGATCCCGTCTATGCCCATTGGGTGAAGGTGATCCCTCTGAAAGAAAGCTAGTCCCTAGTCGAGGGGAGAAGCGTCATTATTAAACTGAGCACTCTAGATGGGTAGAGGGGGATCCCTTGCACGAAATTTCCATTACCTGGGCCGACTACCACCGCAAAATCGAGGAGTTGGCCGTCAAAGTCTACGAAAGCGGGTGGGAATTTAACCAAATCGTCTGTATTGCCAAGGGGGGGCTGCGCATCGGCGATACCTTGGCCCGTCTTTTCGACCTGCCCCTGGCTATTCTCTCAGCCTCTTCCTACTCTGGGCCCGGTAACCGCCAGCGGGGGCAACTGACCTTCTCGCGGGATCTAGCCATGACCACCGCCAACCTGGGCAGCCACGTGCTGTTGGTGGACGATCTGGCAGACTCCGGCATGACCCTAAAGCGCTCTGTCCACTGGCTCAAGCACCACTACGGCTTCTACATCGAGGAGATCCGCACCGGCGTACTGTGGTACAAGGCCGCCTCCGTCTATCAACCCGACTACTATGTGGACTATTTGCCGGATAACCCTTGGATCCACCAGCCTTTCGAGCCCTACGAGCAGATGACGCCCCAGCAGCTGATGCAATTGCTACGCTCTTCCGGTTAGTTGAATTTGCTCAAATTGGCTTGCTCGCGGCGCCTGCAGTGTCTAACGTCAGTTGGACTTCTTGGCATGAGCTGTCTACTTACGATTGCCCACCCCCACTGCAAGCTCTGTTCCCCAGAAAAGTTGAATGACTTGCTCGTACAACAGAAACCACCCAGCCCTGGAAAGCTCCTTGCTCAACACAAGCAAAAGAGCAAAATTCGGATCCAACTTTCTAAACCGATATCATGTCTGCAACTTTTTCCAGATCTGAAGGATGAATCGCAATAATGTTTAGAGCAGAAACTGGGTATTGCTGAGGTCTGACCCTAGTTAGCTTATTCAGGAAACGATTGTACGTATAAAACTCATAGCCTAAAGGCTCCAGTATTTTAGCTGTAGCAGTTCCGGTAACCTTGGAGACATGTTTGTTCTCGAAAATAATGATAGGGTGGCCGGCGGCAAGTAATTCTAGCCCACCGGAGACAACCTGCTCTTCTGCACCTTCTGCATAAATCTTGATGAGATCAATCTGGGGTTCACCTCTCGAGCGCCAGACAGAGTTCAGAGTAATGAGATTTACAACCTTTCCATCATTCGATACTTGTTCCGGCCTTTGCTTTGAATCGCCGATAGAGTTGAATACACTAGCTCTTTCTTCTTGTAACTGAACAGTGCCTTCATGATCCCCAGCGGCGGCTTCTATGAGGAAGACAACATCCTCTAGGGAGCTGGCACTTATTGTCTTTCGCATACACTGAAGACAAGAAGCCGTGGGCTCAATTGCGATTACACTACCCGTAGGGCCTACCCGATGTGCAGCAAGGAAAGTGTATACCCCAACATTTGCCCCTACATCGATTACGTTCATCCCTGGTCTTAAAAAGTGCTTGCAGAAGCTAATCTCGTCCTCAAACCATTCTCCTTGAGTAAGTAGGACGCGGGTGACAACACTCGAGAACGAAGGCTCGAGGGAGAGTCTGCAATTTTCATAGTCAAAATAGAGATCGGGCTGCGCAGGGAAAGAGGCTGTTTGCACTTGAGACACAACCTCCCACAGTGCAATTTCCTTGACCAGGCATGCTTGGCGATGAGTTGGATCAAGGCTAAGTATATGGTTAATTGGTATTAGCCCTTCTATCTTTTTCTGCGAGAGAAGCTCAATCGCTACCGCCAGAGCTGCTTGTTCATCATCTGGATCTACCGAATAAGTTAGGTTCCAAAATCGCATGGCTTCTGGGCTGTATACGACCCCAATATGAGTAGCTATCCATCTGGCTAAATAATAGAGGTAACTGTGTTTCGTGTAAGCATTTGGGCGGGCAGAAACTTCGCTTTCAACCCAGATGGGGAGATCTATCGCTTTGGAAGGACGTAAACCTGCCGCTTCTGTGCACAGAAATTCTAGTAGAGCGTAGGCATCTTCAAAGGCGCGAGGACGATCGCCCAGTACCAGTAGAGCATGTATTCGATTTAGCCAGCAGGGAACATGGCGGGGATCCTTAGCCAAACTTCTTCGCCACAGGGATAGTGCCTCTTCCCAAGCAGATTGACGTGTTGAGACTGAAGCATCAGCACTTAGGGATCGAATGAGCTCGATCCCAGCTTGGTTCCATTCATCTGGAGTTGAGTACAAGTCGTTGGGGTGAAACGTATAAGTTTCGTGGGATTTACCTTCTAGAATATGGAAGAAGGCAGCTTCCATGCTGCGAGCATGTTCTCTTGGATCCCAAATTACTGACCAACGACGGGAATCC
>NZ_JANSIH010000390.1:0-10871 GCF_047462075.1 Synechococcus sp. R55.2 | reverse complement strand
CATGCTGCGAGCATGTTCTCTTGGATCCCAAATTACTGACCAACGACGGGAATCCTTGATTTGCCTTTTGATCCGATTAATCCACTCCGGATCATTGCCCAGTTGGATCCCGCGTTGGATAAACTCTTCCACCGACCAAGTGATGCAATCTTCAAGGCCTACATTTTTCAGCAAGCTATAGCTCATTCGGCCGTAGTAATGGCGACCTACTAAGGTAAGAACTGGCACGCCCATGTAGAGGGCTTCCATAGTGTGGGTTGCGCCTGTGTAGGGAAAGGTATCTAAGACCAGATCCACCAAAGCCAGTTGGCCGCGATGCTCTTCTACAGTACTGGTTTTGGCTAGAAATCGGACGCGATCCAAAACATCTAATTCTTTGGCTCTTTCCTGATAGCGCCTGATAACCGTGGCAATTTCCCCCGAGCCTTTGACGATCAAGATCCCCTTGGGAACAGCTTTCAGGATTTGCAGATGGGCATCAATACATTCGGGGGTACGCTTGTAAGCACTGGCCGCAGTTAGGAAAACAATATCTTGCGGGCCTATTCTCAGCTTGTTTTTGAAATTCACCTCATCTGCAGGAGTAATGTCCAGATACTCAACAGCACAGTAGCTAGGCAAGCGGATAATTTTTTCATGGTAATCGGCCTGTGCATCTTCAGGAAGGATATAGGGATCGGCGAAAAAGTAATCAAATTCTGGCAAACCGACAGCATCTCCGCCAAGCCAACCAATTTGGATAGGAGCGGCCCGCAAAGCTGCTACGATGCTGGCATCGTGACTGGTAAGGGAGTCCATAAAAACCATGATATCGATGCGATCCTCACGCGCTTGAGCAGCTACTTGAGGCGGCTTGGTTTCTCCTGGAAAAAAGCGAAAATGGAGATTTTCGTGAGAGCGAAACTTTTGATACATATTGTCATGACTGGCTATATCTTCATTTTTCCACCCCTGGTAGTAGTAGTAGACAACGTCCAGAAGATCGCGAGATAGGTTCCTGAGAGTAGCCTCACTGAGAAAGCCAACCGAGTGCCGATGAAAGCAGCTACCCAAAAAGCCCACTCGCAACTTGCGCTCAGCTCTACCGGATCTGCAGTAATCTTGCTGATTCTTCTGCCAATATTCCGACCAAAGAAAGTCTCGCTGAGAAGCCATTAAGCTTAGGCAGTCGTTAAAGATTCTACCACCAATTTGTTGGTAATGACGAATCAGAGAGCGATCGTCAGTTAGATAACTCCAACAAAAGCAAACTCGAAATATAATGGATTTGGAAATTGTTAAGCTCTCAAGTAGGTTTTCGTCATCAATTTTTAAGGACTCTAAGTTAGTTTCCCTTGACAAAATCAAGTCTATAATTTTTTGAATAACAAGGTTTATCCGTTCTGGCTGGGCAGCATGGATCAACTTTTCCAGCGATTCTGATAGAAGGGATAGACGAAGAGTAAAGTTCTCTTGCACCTGTGAGCTCTCGGCCGCCGTGATGAGAGCTTCTCCTAAAATGGAATAGCCATCACTGGTAGAGTTCTGGAAGAAGGCGCGGGCTGCCCTCTGAAAAAAGTCACCGATTAAGTCCTCTATCGTCCACAAACCTTCATAGCGCTTCGCCTGCTCGGGATCCACCGCATTGGCTAGCTGGGCCAGCAAAGCAGCAAATCCAGATCTTTGTTCCTCCGGAAGAAAGACTTGTAAAGTTGTGGCCACCTCAAAAAACAAGCTCAGGTAGCCATCGTCCCATAGCCGCGCGAGCAATTCAGTAAGGAGTGGCTCCTGAGTAATATCGAGGCTCTTCTCGCCGCCTAGGCTCTCCAGTAGGGCTTGCCCATAAAAGCCAACTGCCAGCTCATCCTGAGCTTGCAGGGCCCGCATCAGCAAAACTTGGGCATTGTCCCGCCGGCTTGGATCCAGCTCAAAGGCCATCTCCCGCAGCTTTAGACAAGCCTGAAGACGCTGCTGTGGATCCTGCGTGGGGCTATTTTCTAGACGGCCTGCGAGGGATAGTAACAAATCCAAGACTTTCTCCTGGGACAGGATCCCTGTTCTCACCAGAGGCGTGTAGAGCTGGTAAGCAAGGCTCAGCTGGCCAGCAGCCAAGGCCTGCTCCAGCGCCGATAGGGTAATTGCCTCTGGCTCAGAGGGGAAGGCTGGCTCATTGGCCAATGAAGATGGGGAGAGATCAAAGAAACCCCACAGGAACTCCTGCCAATCCTTTGCGTCTTGCTCTCGGTAAAAAGCAACCAACCACTCCGCAAAGGTATCGGGAGACTGCTGAAGCAGTTGCTTGGCTTCTAGGATCCGGGCTTGCAGCGTAGGGTTCATAGGTTGAAGGAAGAGTGCTAGTCTTAATCTGCCATGCTGAGGCCGGCTCAGCTAAACCACTGACCTGTGTCAGGCTCATCTGGCAAAAATCCGCAATTGCGCCAGGGAGCAGGCTGTTATGAGTCGCCCTTGAGCGGGGTAAGTTAGCACTAGCAGGTGAGCTGCACAGTTAACTCTCTAGTTTGCTAAAGGATCTGGTACTCATGAGCGCAAAGTCTCGTCAGTCTCTGTTGCGGGCCAAACTGGCTCAGCAAATTCTCTCCAAAGCCAAGGGCTTCACCCTGATTGAGCTGTTGGTGGTGATTGTAATTGTGGGTGTGCTGTCTGCAGTGGCAATCCCGCAGTTCTTAAACCAAGTGCGCCGCTCCCGCACTGCTGAAGCTCAAGCAGCTCTCACGGCAGTGGGTCGTGGTTCTGAAGTCTATCGCCTAGATGTTGGCGTGTACCCGGAAAAATACGCCAGAATTGAGTTCGGATGTCCTACCACTAATGGGGCTGATTCCTGCGGCGCTAGGGGCGATAAGTTTATGAATGATCCCTGGAGCGCCCCCAATTACCAAACACCAGCGGCCAGCAATGTTACTAGTACTGCGCCTCAGGGGATGCGCTGGGACACCACTGCTGTCTCGGGTGCAAGCCGCTACGTTAACGCTTCTGGTCAATCTATTCAGTGCACCATTGGGCTGGGATCACAGGAGACAGTTGTGACTTCTCTGTCTACCTTTGTTGGTAAGAGCTGCAACGTCTTTGACTAGTTTCTATCTTTTCTATCTTTTCTATCTCTACTTTATGTACTCCGTGGCTCCCTGTGGGGAGCTTTTTTATTTCAGTTGCTCCAGTCTCCCTCAAGAGTAGGCAAGGGCTCTAGGCTAAACCAGTGAACTAGAGCGAGGACAGTAACTGTGATGGGTAGGAGATGCGAGTAAGAATACCCTTTTCGATGAGGTTCTGGTTGGTTTCAGGACTGCTGTAAAGTATGAACTCTTGATAAAGAGCTTCCATGGAAGTTCTATCTCCTGAGCAATAAGCGTCCCGTGAGGCCAAGTGAAAGGGAACCCGAATAGGATTAGACTTGGAGCGCCACCAGTAGTCGGGAAAGTTTCCCAGTTGGGCGTATTTTTTATAGTAGTTCTGGAATCCGCAGTTCAAGTAGTGCAAAATAGAGGGAGACGACGTTACTAGAGTATGATCCCCTGGAATATCAAAGCTATGTACGCTGTTAGGCAGAAGAGAGGGATGGATCCGAGCTGCTGACTTTCCATTTTGATAAGCTAAAAAGTATTGACTCTTACTAGAGATCTTCTGAAACTGGGTATAGAATCCGGGATCCAAAATAGCAGGGTTTCTCTTAAATAAAGTGACCTCGCGGAAGTAGTCTTCGATCTCAAACGCTTCGGGAGCTGCTTCGTGGTTTAGGAACGTAACCTGGAATATATCGTCGCTTACTTGATCAAACCAATCCAAAGCCATCATCTGGCCAGGATAAAAAAGCTCATCTCCATCAATATGAAGAATCCAGTCCATGCCCTGATCCAGGGCAAGTTGTATAGCAGTTTCTACGTTAAGGATCTGGCGAGCCATGACCTCATAGCCAGTATGAGGGCCATATTTTGGATAGAGAACATTCCCCAATGCTTGTTGGACTTGCAAAGCTTCATCGTTGGGAATAGCCGTTACATCGGAAAACTGAAGTGCCACCTGAATAGCGGGATCCTCTGGATCGTCAAAGAAGATATAAATATGGGCAATTCCAAGGGCAAGGTGATAGCGAATGAACGACTCCAAGCACACGCCTGGATCCCGAACAGTGGTAATTATGCAAACTCTGGCCATGGTGGAGCTGCAAGCCTTTAGGTGAATTGCTTGGCTCCTAGCCAAGTATTGATAGTGAAGCGGCTATCGGCAAAGGCTTGGCTAGGGCTAAATACCGGCAGGATCTCATGTAGGCAACTGCTGGAGAAGAAGACGATGCTGTTATTTGTAGGGGTTACCTCATCGTATGCCCCGTGCAGGATTGGTGGATGAGGTTTTTGCCTTTGGGTATCGTAGATGCGCAGCTCACCTCCTCGATAAGGCTTTGGCTCTTTGTGGAAGTAATATACGCAGCTCACCTGGCGGAAGGCAGTTTGTGGGTAGGAGTTATCGGTGTGGGCGGTAAAGAAGCAGCCATCATGGCTGGCAATCATCTCCATCTCAAAGATTTGAATGTCAAAGTTCTCAATGCCTAGCTCAGCAAAAATCTGGGGAGCAACAGCCGCAATTTTTTCTCGCAGCAGGGATCCATGCTCCTGAAAGTAAGCGAAGTCCAGCCTCAGGGAGCGGCGAAATTTTAGTGACTCTGCCTCGGTGTTGCTCTTGCTGTAGCTCTTGGAAGGGATAAACTTGTCTTGGTGGGTAATGGCATGTTGGAGAATGGCTTGGTTGAGCTCTTGAGGCAGGAAGTTATCCAGCTTGATGTATTTACAGGGGTAAAACCGGTTGGGTTCTGAGGGATCCGGCTGGGTAAAAGTCAGGAATACCGGGTTAGCTGCCAGCAGTGATCCAGGGCCAATTGCTTGGATGTGAGCGAGATCCTGCTCGGTTAACCCTTTGTGCTGGGGATCCCAAGTGAGGAGATGGATCCCTTGGCCTAGATTGGGCAAAACCTTCTGCAGATGAAAACTGGGATCTATCCCCATCAAATCTAGGTTGGCTTGGGCTATGGCTCCGTAGCGGCAATGGTTGACCAAGTATAGGGCTGAGTCGGCCAAGTAATCCCGCAGTAGCAAAGACTGAAGCAGACAGGTACGGTAGTCCGTGAGTTCAGTCCAGAAACAAACGCCAATCTGGGTCTCTGGGAACCAGTGCCATAGATCTGCTAGAAGGGCAGGAACAGAACCTTCCAAAAGTAGAACCCGTTCTTCTAATCCCAATTGAGAAATTTGAGTTTGGATATCTTCCGTGCTAATTGGCTTTTCGGATGAGTTCTGCAGAGGATCCCGCAGAATCACCGCCAGCTTTTCAGTATAGCGAAGCATTGCCTGCAGAATAGCTGCGGACTCTTCCCAGCCAATCTGGCAGAAGATCTGTTGGGCAGGGAGACGAGCTAAGGCCCAGTCCAATAGCTGGGTGAGACTCTGGGTTTGCTCCAGTTCTAAGGCAAGATCCTGTGCGAGGTCTTGGCGCTGCATGGAGAGGGATCCCTGACGTTTGCTCTAGCTTAATGTACCCGGATCCACCCCCAGTTCCCGCAGCTTCTGGGCTAGGCGCTCCGCTCGCCGTTCAGCCAGCTCAGCCCTTTGCCGCTCCAGTTCGGCCTCGGTGGGTACCAGTTCCCCAGCAGCAGTGGCCCAGCGAATCCAGGTGGCCTCGATGTCCCGAAACCTGCCCTCCCACTTCACTAGGTACAATCCCAAAACCTCGCTCGGCAAGCAACCCTCGGCATCCTCTTGAATTGGCTCATAGCGGTCGCCCCTCAGCCGAAACCCTGCCCAGTCTTCTGGATCAAACGGGTCAAACCAAAAGTACTCCGGCACCCGGATAATCTGCTCATAAAGTTGCTTTTTGCTTGTTTTATCCTCCTGGGCAGTGCTGGGAGAAAGAAGCTCAATCACCACGTCCGGCCCTTTGCCCTGCTCCCAAATCACCCAGCTTTTGCGCTCGCCTTTAGGCACGCCCAACACCACAAAATAATCCGGCCCTTTGAAATTGCGGCCGCTGGTCTGCTCCAAGCTGTAGTAGAGAAACATATTGCCACCGACAAAGCCATCAGGGCGCTGCTGCAACCAGGTTTGGGTAGTGGAGATGAGCAAGTCCATCTGGCACCTGTGCCGCCAGCTTTCCATAGGTTCGCTGTCGTCGTAGGGGAGCTCGTCTTGGGTGGGGGGCAACTCGGGTAGATAAACCGGATCCAGCACCTCAGTAATTGGGTTCGGGTTAGTCATTGCCAGTTCTCCTCTCTCCCTTACAAGGTATCGGGATCCACCCCCAGCTCCCGCAGCTTCTGGGCCAGGCGCTCTGCTCGCTGTCGCTCTTGCTCAGCACGTTGGCGCTCGATTCTCTCAGCTTCTTCAGGAGTAGGCACCAGCTCCCCATTGGGGAAAAAGTAGCGCAGTTGTTGGTTATGGATCCCCAGATACAGCTCCAGCATCTCGCTCCAGCGCCAGCCCTGCTCCGTTGGCTCAATCTCCTCGTACTTCTCCCCCCTCAGTCGCAAACCCATAAACTCCTGCGTCTCCGGAGAATAGTAAAAGTACTCCGGTGTCCTGAAAATCCTTTCGTAAAGCTCCCGCTTCTCACCCCGATCCACTTTGGCAGTCGATTCCGAAAGCAGCTCGATGATCAAGTCCGGGTATTTGCCACCTTCTTCCCACACCACCCAAGAAGGGCGGGGGCGGTTTTCTACCCCTTTGACCAAAAACAGATCTGGCCCGCGGAAGTCTTTATTTTTGAGTTGCTCTCGGCTGTAGTAGACGGTGAGGTTCCAGGCGAGGAAGTAGTCGTTGCGGTCTTGCCAGAGGCGGGCGAGGCAGCTGACCAGAATCAAAAGCTGCAGGGCATGCAGGGAGTGTTCCATTTCGGGTTCATCGCTGAGCAGCCCCTGGGCCGAGGGCATGAGCTCCGCCAGTTGCTGGCGGGTGAGGGGAGTAATCTTTTCCTCGGCTTTCTCTTGGAGTTTTTCTTGGGCCAGCATTTTTGCACTCGGGGCAAGTGAATTAGCTGTAGGCTAACCCATCGATAGAACCGCCGGCAGGTGCTCTGCTTCAGGCTGACAGGGTGATAACAGGAGCGTTCTACTAACTGAAAGGCATGATAAGAGATGTAAACTTCTCCTTTTGTCCGCATGTCTTTCTGGAAACTTTTGGTGGTGATAGCGGTGCTGCTTTTCGGCTTGGCGAGTGGGATCCCCACCTTACAAGCGGCCACCCTGGGTGGATCCCCCTACAATCGCGCCCAACAGGAAGTTGTGATTGCAGCTAGCCCAGACCAGGTGTTAAAAGCGGCTGAGCAAGCCTTTCAAGTTTGGAAGCGGGGGGAACTGGTCTCTGTGGATGCTGAGGCGATGGAAGTGAAGGGGATCTCCCGCACCAACTTTTTTAAGTTCGTGGACGATCTAACGGTTTCGCTGTCGCCAATAGAAGGGGATCCTGGCCATACTCGTCTACACATTACTTCCGAAGGCCGTGTTGGGGAATATGATTTCGGCGGCAACCGGCGCAACATCAACGAGTACCTGAACACTTTGCGGTCGTTGCTGGAGCAGAGCTAGGGCCGACAGGACAAGGCGGGAGACTTATGTGGATCCGCATCTTTTGCCGTCTCTCATGATTCCCTGCTCTGTTCTAGCTTGGCCACACGGGCTTCCAGCTTGCGCAAGGTACGTTGCAGCTCGGGCAAATGCCGTTGGACTGCCATGCTCTTGCGCCATTCGGAAATGGGTTGATGGGGGTAGCCTGCCACCGTTTGACCGGCGGGGATATCGCTGGTTACACCTGTTTGGGCGGCCACACGCACGCCATCGCCGATGTGAAGATGCCCGGCCAAGCCACATTGCCCGGCCAAAATGACATGGTGGCCCAATTGGGTACTGCCGGCAATGCCCACCTGAGCCACGATCAGGCAGTGGGATCCGGTGCGCACGCCGTGGCCAATTTGCACCAGATTGTCGATCTTGGTGCCGCGGCCAATACGGGTCTCGCCAACGGCGGCCCGGTCGATGGTGGTGTTGCTGCCCACATCTACGTTATCCTCTAGCACCACCCGTCCCGCTTGGAGCATGCGCCGCCAGGAGCCATCCGCCAGGGGAATGTGCCCAAAGCCGTCGTCGCCAATGACAGCGCCGCTGTGGATGAGGCAATCATCCCCAATCTCCGTGCGCTCGTGAATAACGCAGTTGGCGAAAAGCTGACACCGGGATCCAATCCGCACGTGGGGATAAATCGTGACATTGGGATGAATTTGGGTGTGGTCGCCGATCCTCACCCCTTCCATCACCACCGCGTGCGGCCCGATGGCCACCCCTTCCCCCAGTTGGACGCTGGCATCCACCACCGCTGTAGGATGGATCCCCACCGGTAGGCGGTAGGGCTGGTAAAACAGCTCAATGGCCTGGGCAAAGAGCAGACGGGGATCCCTGCCCCGCAAGCAGGCAATGGAACAGGGCAAAGCCAGCCCTTCCTCCACGATGACGGCGCTGGCCTGGGTTTGCTCCAAGAGAGGTAGGTAGCGGGCCTCGCTGAGAAAGCTCAGCTCCCCTGGGCGAGCCTCCGCCAGGCTGGCCACGCTGTGAATTTCCAGGGTGGGATCCCCCTCGTAGGCACATCCCAACTTTTGGGCAATCTCCTGTAGCTGCATTGGGGTTGACATCCTCTACGATTGCGGCAGCCGCACGTCCATCACGGTGCCGCGCAAGTTGTAGCCAAAGGTCTCTAGCTCTAGGGGAACACCGATTTTGACGCGATTGTTGCCCAGGACGATGCCATTCTCCGTCCGCTGGCCGCGCCCTCGCAAGGTAAACACCAGATCGAGGCGATAGGCTTCGGGATCGGGCAAGTTCTGCACCCGCCCATCGGGGAAAACCACTGGCACCGTGCGGCTGACATTTTCCACTCGCACCACCTCCACCTGGCCGTAGGGCTGGTTGCGGATGATCAGGTCAGCCTTCTGCCCCGCCTGAAAAGGTTCCATAGAGCGGCTGCTGACCCCGCGCACAATCATGTCCACTTCCACCGGCAGCGTGGGGCCACCTCCCACCTGGACGACACTGCCCGCCTGCCGACCCGGAAAGAACAAGACGGCGACAATGGCCACCACCACAATTGCCAGAGCTCCCAGATCCAAGAGGCTGACCTTTCCCAAAAGCCGCCCCTGCTCGTCAATGAGCCGCATATCACCTCTCCTCGCACACCCTGTCTTAATTCTAGGCAGGTTTGTTCTCCAAGTGGCTTTCTCGCCCTAAGGGATCCAGGCTAGGGCGCTGCTGCCCAGCGGTAGGCGGCGTTCCCGCCAGCGGTGCGAACCACTTTGTCCATCAGGAATGGGCAGCCCGTCCTGCAAATCCACCAACCACACTTGCGAGGCCATGATGGCTTGCCCGCTACGGCTAAGGGGAGCCGAGGGATCCGGGATCCCTGGGAACGGTTCCAAGAGCGTGTAGGCCAGCATGCGTCCATCCGGGGAAATGCTGAAGTCCAGATCGACGGGATAGGTGGCTCGAACCACCTCTATGGCGTTGCCTGCTTCAGTGCCGAGCGTTATCGCCAGCAGGCGGGGCGACTCGGTGTAGCTGGGGGAGTCCATCGCGACCTCGCCAACAGAATCATGCTCCGCACCGCTAACGTGAGAGACCTCACTGACCAAGGCGTAGAAGATGGGCGCCCGAGGGGAAAAAGCCCCTTTCAGGATGGATCCCTGGGTTCTCAAAATCTCCTCGCTGTTGCCGGTATTGCTGACGATGGAGAGGCTGCGGGTGTAGTCGGGATTGAAGCGCAGCAAAGCCCCGAAAGCCCCATCGGGGCGGATGGCTAAGGTTTGGCCGAACTGGGCTAGAAAGCTCTCCGCTGCCGCCCGTGGATGCAAGGGTACGATCCCCACCCCCTGTCCCTGCGAGATGAGCAGGCTGCTCTCATCGGGGCTAATGAAAAAATCTCCCCCCACCGCCGTATCCAGCTCTAGACGTTCAAAGGGATCCCGGCTCGTTTTCTGGATCCACAGCTCCGTCTGGACGGCAGCCATGGGATCCCGTTGCAGCGGGATCCGCTCTGCCACCACCAGTTCCCCCGTCGGCGAGACTTGGAAGCGCAGGTTTTGGTAACCCTGATGATCCAGCAGCAACTGCGAAGACTGATCCTCCAGATCCAGTCGGTACAGATCCTGGTGCTGTGGGTTGGTGGCCGTGGCGAAATAGTACACGAAGCGGCCATCGGCACTGGGCTGCATTTGGGTTACCTTGAGCCCAGCCGGAGTCAGCAGGGTAGTGGATCCCGTCTCCAGGTTGAACAGAAACATTCGCCCTCGCTGGGCAGGTTCGGTGCTGATCCCCAGCAACTGCCGATCCGGCGTGCGGAATTCCCCCTCAAAGGGCTGGGCCATGGGCTGGCCCCGTTCATCCACGGCTGCCTGCAGGCGCACCCGGTAGGTCTGGCCGTAAGGGGCTGGTTCTGTCAGCGTCCAAAAAAAGCGGCGACCCAGCTTGCGCATTCGGCCTGGCAGAGGGGGCTGGATCTCCAAATGCTCTTCAACACTGACGGGATCCATCGGGCGGTTGAAGGTGAGCACCATCTGCACTTCTTGCGCCCCCACCCGTTGCTGTTGCCAGTTAAAGTCCCGCACGTAAGGAGCTGTGTGGTTGCCCAACACCACCAGGATCACCCCGATGGCCAGGTTGCAGAGGGTGATCCCGGCCACCCAGCGATCCAGAGGCTGTGGGAACCACCGCGTCAGGGTTGCGCGCCAGTAAGATCCCGACCGGGCAGACATCTGACTCATAGGTTACAAACAACAGACAGGTATGGGCAGCCAGAACTTGGGGAGCATGACTCTAGTCAATAATAAGCTCAACTATACTGAAAATAATG
>NZ_JANSIH010000389.1:0-3036 GCF_047462075.1 Synechococcus sp. R55.2 | reverse complement strand
TCCGTATTCAGCACCTCTTGCCGCGCGAACACGGCGGTATTGTACCACGCGGGTTAGTCGCTCACCTTCAGCACGCTGAGGAACGCCTCCTGCGGCACCTCGACCGCGCCGACCTGCTTCATGCGCTTTTTGCCCTCTTTCTGGCGCTCCAGCAGTTTGCGCTTGCGCGTGATGTCGCCCCCGTAGCACTTGGCAATCACATTTTTGCGGAACGGCTTGATGGTCTCAGAGGCAATCACCCGCGCGCCTATTGCCGCTTGGATGCGCACTTCGAACTGCTGGCGCGGCACGACATCTTTGAGTTTCTCCACCAGCGTGCGCGCGCGAGGGTACGCCCGCTCGCGCGGCGCGATGAAGCTCAGCGCGTCCACAGGGTCGCCGTTAATCAGGATGTCGATCTTCACCATATCCGCCTCGCGATAGCCCGCAGGCTCGTAGTCGAACGAGGCGTAGCCGCGCGTGCGCGTCTTCAGTTGGTCATAGAAGTCCAGCAGAATCTCGCTCAGCGGCAGGCGGTAATACAGGATCACGCGCTGCGGGGTCGGGTACTCCATCCGCACGAACTCGCCCCGCCGATTCATGCACAAGTCCATCACCGCCCCTACATAGTCGTTGGGCACCATCACCGTGGCGCTCACAATCGGCTCTTCCACCGTGTCGATTTTTCCGGGGTTGGGCCAGTGGGTGGGGTTGTCGATTTCCAGCACCTTGCCGTCTTCGGTGTAGACGCGGTAGGCGACGCTGGGCGCGGTGGCGATAAGTTCCAGTCCGAACTCGCGTTCCAGCCGCTCTTGCACGATTTCCATGTGCAGCAGCCCCAGAAAGCCGCAGCGGAAGCCGAACCCCAACGCCGCGCTGTTTTCAGGCTCGAAGGTAATCGCCGCGTCGTTGAGGCTGAGTTTCTCCAAAGCGTCGCGCAGGTCGGCGTACTTGTCACCCTCTACGGGGTACAGCCCGCAGAAGACCATCGGCTTGACCTTGCGGAAGCCTGGCAGCGGCTCTTTGGCGGGGCGGTCGGCGTTGGTAATCGTGTCGCCGACTTGGGCGTCCTTGACCGACTTGATAGACGCCGTGATGTAGCCCACCTCGCCCGTGTTCAGCCGCTCGGCAGGGCACAGTTTCGGCGTGAAGTAGCCGACTTGGGCGACCTCGAAGGTCTTGCCGTTGGACATGAACATAATCCTATCGCCAGGTTGCACGCTGCCGTCCACCACGCGCACATAGGCGACCACGCCGACATAGGCGTCGTAGTGCGAGTCGTACACCAGCGCGCGCAGCGGGGCGTTCGGATCGCCGCTGGGGGGCGGCACGCGCTCGACGATGGCTTCTAAAATCTCCTCGATGCCGATACCTTCCTTCGCGCTGGCGAGAATCACTTCGGCGGGATCAATCAGCAGCGCGTGTTCCATCTCCTCTTTGACGCGCTCAGGCTCGGCAGCGGGCAGGTCAATCTTGTTGATGACGGGTACGATTGCCAGCCCCTGATTGTAGGCAAGGTTCGTGTTGGCGATGGTCTGCGCCTCCACGCCTTGCGCGGCGTCCACCACCAGAATCGCGCCTTCGCACGCGGCGAGGCTGCGCGAGACCTCGTAGGTGAAGTCCACATGCCCCGGCGTGTCGATGAGGTTCAGTTGGTAGGTCTTGCCGTCTTTGGCGGTGTACGACAGGCGCACGGCGGTCATCTTAATCGTGATGCCCCGCTCGCGCTCCAAGTCCATCGTGTCCAGCACCTGCTCGACGGGTGTGCCCCGCTGAATCGCCCCCGTATACTCCAGCAGGCGATCCGCAAGCGTGGACTTCCCATGGTCAACATGGGCAATGATACAGAAGTTGCGTATCAACGCCTGATTCATAGCGGCAGAATTGTACCTGATGGCAGCGCGCCTTGCGATAGACAGCGTGCAATCGTCTCGGTCTCGGCTGCCCAAAGACGCTTCCGAGGCGCCACAAGTTTGGCAAGGAACGGCGCCCCGATTAGGGGAATCCAGCCCAACCACACAATCCACCAGTTGCGCGTTTGGAAATCCATCTGCACCACCGACTCGCCTGGCGGGACGGGCACCGCGCGGAACGCGCCGTTCGCCTGCAAGATGGGCACAGGCTCGCGGTTCACCGTCGCACGCCAGCTGGGATACCATGTGTCGGTAATCAGCAGCCACGCGGTCTGCGGGGACGGGTTGACTACGCGCAGGCGCAGCCAACTGCCGCCGTACTCTTCCCACACCACCTGCGCGTTGGGCACACGCGCACCCCGCCCATACTGTTGCACGGCACTCCGCGCCTCTTCGCCCCACACGGGTATGGCGTCGGGGAACGGGTTCGCTTGCAGGCGCGCCCAGACCGACTCCTCGTCGGGCAGCACTTCGACAGGCTGCAGGCGCACGGGCGCGGGGGGCAACTCAACCCAGCCGTCGGGCGTCAGCACGGCGCGCACACGCAGGTATGCCAACTCAGGGCGCACCCGCTTCACAAACAACATGTTGCCGTTCTCAGGCGGCGCGCTGTCTTGCCCGTTCAGCAGGTCCAGAAACCGTTTCGCGTGGCGGGGCAGCAGCGAGTCGTAGCCGCCGACTTCGGGCAGGCGATACATCGCGGCGGTGTTCGGCGGCATGCGGGCAGGCGGCGGCGCGTAGAGGCTCCACTGCGTGTTCACAATCGCGACGCGCTCGCCGATGTTCAGCGCGGGCAGGTCGGGCAGCGGGGCGAACACCGCCCGCAACGGCGCCGTCCACGGGTAGCCCACCGCGTAGACGACCACGGGCGCAAGCGCCAGCAGGCTCAGCCACCCTGCGGGCGTCAGCGCATGGCGCAGGCGCGGCAGACCCAGCCACGCCAGCCCGACCGCCAGCGCGACCGCCGCCAGCACAAGCGCGCTCGCGCCGATGCCCGCCCACAACGGCGCACGCGACACACCCGCAGGCAGCGTCGTTAGCGTCAGCAGCAGCGCGCCCGCCAGAATCGCCAGCCACACGCCCAACGCCGTGCGCCACGCGCGCGGCTCCTGCGCTGCATATGCTGCCAGCACCGCCATGCTGA
>NZ_JANSIH010000388.1:0-502 GCF_047462075.1 Synechococcus sp. R55.2 | reverse complement strand
CAGCCCGCCCGCCCCCGCGGGGGGCGGGGGGCCGGCCGGCAATCTGGGTTTGGCTGAGCTGGGGGGTGGGGGCCTGGTCTGCTCCCCTTTGTCGGGATCCCCTCTTGCTGCGGCAGATCTTGGCAGCTCTGGGCCGCCCGGAGGTGAAGGTAGAGGAGGTGGCCCTTTTTGATTCGGATCAGTGCCTTGTCCAACTGGTGCTGGATCGTCAGGGGTTGAGCGGATCCCTGCCGCCCGAAATAGGCCAATTTCGCCGGTTGCGAGCCTTGTCCCTCAGCCACAACCAACTTTCCGGCCCCATTCCGCCCGAGCTGGGGCAACTCGGCCAGTTGGAAAACCTGTTTCTCGATTACAACGAATTCTCCGGCTCCATTCCAGCCGAGCTGGGGCAGTTGCGAAACCTGCGCGGCCTGTTTTTGGATCACAACCAGCTCTCTGGGCCTATTCCCCCCCAACTGGGGCAACTGCACCATCTGGAAACTGTATCTTATAAACATCTGAC
>NZ_JANSIH010000387.1:0-3061 GCF_047462075.1 Synechococcus sp. R55.2 | reverse complement strand
TACCCCACTCCCAGCCCCTCTCCCACTGCTTCCTTTGCAGCAGAGCCGCCTTCGATTGCCGTGGTGGCCCTGACGGACGCGCGACAGACGGTACCCTTCAACGTGCTGGTGGCCGTGACGACTCCTGCAGGTTTGGGGGCCGGCATCAGCTTCCGGGTGGAAATCCGACAAAGCCCCCTCACCCTCACCTTTGATTTCACTGCCGCTGCCGTCGGCTGTCAGCCCAACAGCAGAGCCTGCATTGGCACCATCCCCATACCCATTCCTGCTTCTGCTCCCACCGGGGATTATGAGGTGACGGCAATGGTGGCGGATACCCAGGGCCGAATTGCTTCGGCCAAAGCTCCTTTACGGGTGTTGCCTGCGCCCAGTCCCTCCCCCTCGCCAACGCCGACCGGCACCCCCAATCCCTTTCCCTCGGTATCCCCTTCGCCCAGACCCAGTCCCTCTCCCAGTCCTTCGCCGACGCCCAGCCCCAGAAGCTTCTAACTCCCTCAGGCAGTCTCTCTTGTCGATTCAGGACTAAGGTAGCTCTTGAAGAACTCGCTTCAGGGTGGTGACTAAGCGTTCAATGTGGGTTTCCTGGATAATCAAAGGTGGGGAGAGAGCGATGATATCGCCTGTGGTGCGAATCAATACCCCCCGCTCGTAGCAGCGCAAAAACGCTTCAAAAGCCCGCGCTGTCGGTCGGCCAGGGATCCCTTCCAATTCAATTGCCCCCACCAAGCCGAGGTTGCGCACATCGATGACATGAGGCAAGCCCCGTAGGGAATGGAGAGCCTCCTCCCAGAGGGGAGCGAGGTTGGCAGCCCGCTCGAACAAGCCTTCTTCTCGATACAGGTTCAGGGTAGCCAAGCCGGCGGCACTGGCAACTGGGTGGCCGGAGTAGGTGTAGCCGTGGAAAAACTCGATGGGGCTCCAGGACAGCGTCCTGCTGTTGTCCCCTGGACGGTGCAGGTCATCAGCGGAACCAGCAGCCTCCATGAAGGCGCTGTAGATCTCTTGCTTGACGATCACTGCGCCCATCGGGATGGTGCCATTGGTGAGGCCCTTGGCACAGCAAATCAGATCCGGCACCACCCCAAAGTAATTGGCCGCAAAAGGGGATCCCAGACGCCCAAAGCCGGTGATCACCTCATCGAAGATGAGCAGAATGCCGTATTTGTCGCAAATGGCCCGCAGCTTTTCCAAATAGCCCACCGGCGGCAGCAACACCCCCGTTGAACCGGCAACCGGCTCTACGATCACCGCTGCAATCGTGCTGGCATCGTGGAGAGCGACGATCCGCTCCAAGTCTTCTGCCAAGTGGGATCCCCAGCGAGGCAGGCCGCGGCTAAAGGCGTTTTGCTCCAGGTTGTGGGTGTGGGGTAGGTGGTCTACGCCGGGAATGAGGCTGCCGAAAAACTTGCGGTTGTTGGAGATGCCCCCGACCGAGATGCCCCCAAAGCCAACGCCGTGGTAGCCCCGTTCCCGGCCAATCAGCCGCTGCCGGGATCCCTGTCCGCGTATCCGGTGGTAGGCGATGGCCATTTTCAGGGCCGTATCCACCGCCTCAGAGCCAGAGTTGGTGAAAAAAACGTGATCCAGTCCGGCAGGAGTGAGCTGGATGAGCTGCTCTGCCAGTTGAAAGGCTTTGGGATGGCCCATTTGAAAAGCTGGGGCGTAGTCCAGTTGGGCCACCTGCTGTTGGATCGCTTCCACAATTTGGGGGCGGCAGTGGCCGGCATTCACACACCACAGCCCGGCAGTCCCATCTAGGATTTGGCGGCCATCGTGGCTGGTGTAGTACATGTCTCGGGCGGCCACCAACAGGCGCGGGTTGGCTTTAAATTGCCGATTGGCCGTAAAGGGCATCCAAAAAGGCTCCAGATTCAGCTCCGCTTGCAGGGCGACGGCTGCTTTCTCCAGGGTTTCTTGCATGGCTGGCCCTCCGGCAGTAGACGAGATTTCAAGCTGGCGAAGATGGAATCCCTAGATATTGGATAATTTTGAAAGGGGCTCCATCCTGCTAACGGGAACGATAGAGCAATCCTAATCGGCCTGGGAGGCCTCTGGAAAGTTAGTATTTTCGCTCCTGAGGGGGAAACCGGGTGATCACCACGGGGCGATAGCTGATCTGCGGGGATCCCTCGCGAAAGGCAGCCAAGGTGTGTTGTAAAAACCGTTGATCATCCCGTTGGGGGTAATCTTCCCGCGCGTGGGAGCCACGGCTTTCCCGCCGTTCCAGGGCGCTGGCGAGGATCAAAGCCCCCACCGTCATGAGGTTGTCCAGCTCCAGCGCTTCGATCAGCTCGGTGTTCCACACCTTGCCCCGATCGTCCAAATGCAAATCCCGCTCGTAACGCTGGCGGATCTGTTGCCATGTTTGGATCCCTTCTTGGAGAACCGATTCGGTGCGGTAGACGCCGCAATGCTCGGTCATGCAATCTTGAAATTGCCGCCGCACCTGATCAATGCGGCTCTTCCCTGATCGTTCCAGGAGCCCGGCAATCCGGCTGGCGGCCTGTTTGAGTAGGGATCCCTCGTCCACTTTCGGCAAGGCTCGACCTCTGACGGCTTCTACCATGGCTGCCCCTGTGCGCCGCCCGAAAACAACGCACTCCAGGAGAGAGTTGCTGCCCAGCCGATTAGCCCCATGCACCGAAACACAGGCCGTTTCACCGGCAGCGAACAGCCCTTCCACACGGGTTTGGGCATCCCGCAGTACCTGCCCCTCCACCGTCACCGGGATCCCGCCCATGCAGTAGTGCACCGTCGGTCGCACTGGAATGGGATCGACAACCGCATCGATGCCCAAGTGGCGATGGGCCTCCTCCCAACAGAAGGGCAGCCGAGTGTGGATCTTTTCTGCCCCCAGATGCCGCAGGTCTAAGTAGACAAAATCTTTGCCGTCAATACCGCGCCCGGCCCGCACCTCCGTAACAATCGCCCGCGAGGTGATGTCCCGTGGGGCCAATTCCATCTGGCTGGGGGCATAGGCGGCCATGAAGCGCTGCCCCTTCCGATTGATCAGATAGGCCCCCTCTCAGCGCAGCGCCTCTGAGATCAACACCCCCACCGG
>NZ_JANSIH010000386.1:0-18870 GCF_047462075.1 Synechococcus sp. R55.2 | reverse complement strand
CCCCAAGCCCAACAGACACAGCCCGGCCAACAGCGCCACATTCACGTAGCCGGGATTGATCAACATCAGCAGGGTGCCCCGCCAGCGATAGACGATCAGCAGGATCCCTAGCAACATCAGCCCAGCCGCCTCCCAGTAGGCCGTATTGCCCCACCGCAACGGTTTGGACTCCGTCCCGCTGACGCGACCGACAGGCCGAGACATACCCTTGGTTTTCGCGTGCGGTTCCTCTGGATTTTGTTTTTCTCGAAGACGACCAGAACTGCTTTTGGGCATGGGTTGCAGCTTTTTCACACCACTCCGAGCCTAAGTTTAGCAATCCTCGCGGAAGTGCCCACTGCCGGCGTTGGGGAATGCCTGTGCTGCCAATTTCCCAGTCACAGGTATCGGGTTGCCCGAATAAGGCAAGGACTCCGTCCCCCTAACGCGAACAGCAAAACATTTCGTTTGGCTCACGTTCTTTGATTGCCGTCTTTACAGCTTCAGGGATCCCATCATCAATTCAACAAATCCAGCCACAGATAACCTCACATTGATATCCCATTGATAACGGACTTTAGCGTGACGGACAGGGTTGTAGGCGGGTGTATAAAGCCTAGGGAGTTGCTGCAATTTTGGCGGTCTGCTCTACAGTGGGATAGAGACAACTGAGATACCACACGCGAATGTTGGCCGAATGTTGGCAAGGATACCCACCTGGCTGCGGGGCGTGAGCTACGCCATCTATGGTTTTCTCTACCTGCCAATTCTGCTTATTGCGGTCTATTCCTTTAACCGCGCCCGCTTTGGGCTGGCGTGGACAGGTTTTACCTTCGATTGGTACCTTTCCCTGTTTCAGAATGCCCTGGTCTGGCAGGCCACGCAAAATACCCTCGTCCTGGCGTTGGTCAGCACGCTGGTCAGCACGCTGCTGGGATCCCTGCTGGGCTATGGGCTGTATCGCTATCGCTTCCCCGGTAAAAAGATCCTGCAGGGGCTGATGCTGTTGCCGGTGATCGTCCCCGATATTGTGATGGCCATCGCGCTGCTGCTGTTCTACCAGTTTGTGCGCTTTTACACGGGCCTCTTTGAGCTGGGCTTGGGGACGATGATCTTGGCCCACATTACGTTTCAGATTGCTTTTGTGGCTATTGTGGTGCGCAGCCGTCTCCAACTTTTGGATCCTGCGTTGGAGGAAGCCGCCTATGACCTCTATGCAAACACCTGGCAAAAGCTACGCTATGTCACCTTGCCCTTGGCCATGCCAGGGATCCAAGCTGCCGCTTTGCTGGCTTTTACCCTTTCGATAGATGATTTTGTCATCTCCTTTTTTACCAGTGGGCCGGAGAGCCTGACCTTGCCAATTTTGATCTACAGCACGGCGCGACGAGGAGTTACCCCGGAAATCAATGCCCTCTCCACCTTGATCATTCTGGTTACCTTGATCTTGGTCGTGGGCTTCCCCCTGCGGAGTGCTCCGCACCGCTGACGCGAACAGCCGCTCCCGCCTGGGATCCCGCTAGCCGTTCTCGACAGTTCCCCCTCTCCCCCTGAGAGAGGTTGGAGATGAGGGCCTAAGCCTAAGTGTTGAAGTAGCGGGCTGCCGGATGGTAAGCAACGATGGCGGTGGTGGACTGTTCCGGATCCAATTGATCGCTTTCGTCCATGGTGAGGCCAATGCGCTCGGCCTGGAGCACCTGCAGCAGAACCCGTTGGTCGGCGATGTTGGGGCAGGCGGGATAGCCGAAGCTGTAGCGGGATCCCCGATAGCCCTGGTGCAGGATCTTGCGGATGTCGGGGCTATCTTCGTGGCCAAACCCCAGCTCCCGCCGGATGCGGGCATGGCACCATTCCGCCAGGGCTTCCGCCAGGGTCACAGCCAGGCCGTGGAAATACAGGTAGTCGGTGTACTGGCCCTCGGCAAAGAGGCGCTGGGCATAGGCGGTGGCTTCTGCCCCTACCGTGACCGCCTGCATGGGGAAGACATCTACTAGGCCAGTGGAGCGATCGGCAAAGAAGTCAGCGATACAGTAGCGGTGGCCGGTTTTTTGGCGGGGGAAGGTGAAGCGGGCCAATTCCCGCACCCCTGGAGAGAGTTGCGGGCGCTCCACCGTGGGCAGTTGGAAATAGGTGGTGGAGCCTGGCTCCAGGGAAAACAGCTCGGGGAAGCTGGCCGGGTCGAAGAGGATCAAAGTGTTCCCCTCTGCCTGGGCCGGGAAATAGCCGTAGACCACTTGGGGGTGCAGCAGATCTTCTGCCAGGATCCGCTCTTTCCAGCGCTCGATCACCGGATCCACCTGGGTGGCGATAAACTCGGCAAACTCCTCTGCCGACTGGTCGCGGGGCTTGCGAATCTGCCATTGTCCGGCCACCAGGGCTTGCTTGTCGATGTAGAAGAAGACTTCCGGCCAGGGGATCTGATCCGAGGCGAGAAGTTTGGATCCCCAGAAAGGCGGGATGGGTCGCTCGGTCTCCAGGGCAACGGCTTCAGAGCGGCGGGTGTCTTGGGACTCGGAGAGGGTGAGGGCGGGAGCAGCTCCCACGGTGGTCTCCGCAGGGGGCAGGCTGGGATCCGTTTCCTCTGGAACCCAAGAAGCCTCTTTCTGGCCATTGGCAGAGGGGGATCCCTGCTCCAAGTCATCCAGAAAACCCAGCCGGTCGTCCCAGCGTCCGGCAGCTTTGGCCTGCATCAGCCGATCCATAAAGTGGAGATCGACGAAGGCGTCGCGGCCATAGATCACCTGGCCTTTGTAGGTCTTGCGGCAGTCTTCTTCCACAAAGCGGCGGGTGAGGGCAGCCCCTCCCAAAATGACGGGAACCGTGATGCCCCGCTCGTTAAACACCTCCAAGTTCTCCTTCATAAAGGCGGTGGATTTTACCAACAGGCCGCTCATGGCAATGCAGTCGGCCTTGCTCTTTTCATAGGCTTCGATGATGTTCTCCACCGGCTGCTTGATGCCCAGGTTGATGACTTTGTAGCCGTTGTTGGTGAGGATGATGTCCACCAAGTTTTTGCCGATGTCGTGGACATCCCCCTTGACGGTGGCGATCAAGAAGGTGCCCTTGCACACTCCCCCCTCCACCTTTTCCATGAAGGGCTCCAGGTATTTCACCGCCGCTTTCATGGTTTCTGCCGATTGCAGCACAAAGGGCAGTTGCATCTTGCCGGCACCGAACAGCTCCCCCACCTCTTTCATGCCATCCAGCAAAAAGGTGTTGATGATCTCCAGGGGGGGATAGTTCTGCAGCGCCTCTGCCAAGGTTTCTTCCAGGCCAATCCGCTCGCCGTCGATGATGTGCCGCCGCAGCCGCTCCTCCAGGGGTAAATCTGCAAAAGATCCGCCAGAGCGCAGTTCCTTCCCGGAAACGCCCGCAAACAGCTCCGTCAGCCGCGCCAGAGGATCGTAGGTGCAAATGCCCGAGGACTCCGTCCCGCTAACGCGAACGGCGTTAAACTGCCGCCGATCCCAGATCAGATCCCGACACACCTGCTGCTGCTCTTCGGGGATCTTGTTCAGGGGCAGGATCTTGGCGGCACTGACGATAGCGGCATCCAGGCCGGCCTCGCGGCACTCGTGCAAAAACACCGAGTTCAACACCACGCGGGCTGCCGGCGAGAGCCCAAAGGAGATGTTGGAAATGCCCAAGAGAATGTGGGTCTCCGGGAAAGCCTGGCGGATACGGCGGATCCCTTCCAGGGTGGCTGCTCCGTTGCTACGGTCTTCCTCGATGCCGGTGGAAATGGGCAAGGCCAAAGGGTCAAAGAAAATCTCGTAGGGCGGGATCCCGTACTCAACCGCCTGGCGATAGGCGCGCTCGGCAATCTGGAACTTCTTGTCGGCGGTGCGGGCCATGCCCTCTTCGTCGATGGTGCCGATGACCACCCCGGCGCCGTAGGTTTTGGCCAGCTCCAGCACCTTTAGGAAACGTTCTTCCCCATCCTCGTAGTTGGTGGAGTTGAGCAGACATTTGCCTCCCGCCACCTTGAGGCCCGCCTCCATCTTTTGCCAATCGGTGGAGTCCAGCATCAGGGGGATTTGGATTTGGGTGACCAGCCGGGACACCAGCTCCCGCATATCCCGCACCCCATCCCGGCCCACATAGTCCACGTTGACATCCAACACATGGGATCCCTCCCGCACCTGCTCGCGGGCCAGGGCCACCAGGCCATCCCAGTCTTCGGCATTAAGCAGCTCCCGCATCTTTTTGGAGCCGCTGGCATTCAGCCGCTCGCCGATGATCAAAAAAGAGTTCTCCTGCAGGTAGGGCTGAGGGGCATAAATCGAGGCAGCAGCCTGGATCCGTTCGATGCTACGACGTTTGGGCCGCAACCCCTGCACGGCTTCCACCAAGGCGGCGATGTGCTCCGGACGGGTGCCACAGCAGCCTCCCACCACTGCCACCCCCAGATCCCGCACAAAGTGCTCCAGGTGGAAGCGCAACTGCTCCGGCGTGAGCTTGTAGTGGGCTTTGCCGCCGATGTTTTCCGGCAGGCCGGCGTTGGGAATGCAGGAGATGGGAAAGGGGGAATGCCGAGAGAGGTAGCGGATGTGGTCCACCATTTTGTCGGGGCCGGTGGCGCAGTTGAGGCCCAGCACATCGATGGGATAGGGCTCCAGGATGGCCAGGGCCGCCCCGATCTCCGTGCCCACCAGCATTGTCCCCTGCACCTCAAAGGTCAGGGACACCACCACCGGCAGGCGGATCCCGCGTCGGGCAAACTCCTGCTGCACGGCCACCAGGGCCGCCTTGGTCTGCAAAATGTCCTGACAGGTCTCGATGATGAGCAGATCCACCCCGCCGTCGATCAACCCCCGCACCTGCTCGGCAAAGCTGGAGCGCATGTCGTCAAAGCTGATGTGCCCCAGGGTGGGCAGCTTGGTGGTGGGGCCGATGGAGCCGGCCACGAAACGGGGCTTTTCCGGCGTCGAAAACTCGGCTGCTACCCGCTTGGCCAAACGGGCTGCTGCCACGTTCAGCTCGTAGGCTTTTTCCGGGATCCCATATTCGGCCAAAACGATGGAGGTAGCCCCAAAGGTATTGGTCTCGATGACGTCTGCCCCCACCTCCAGAAAGCCCCGGTGCACCTGTTCCACCGCCTCCGGCTTGGTCAGCACCAGCATCTCATTGCAGCCCTCCAGTTCCGGCCCACCAAAATCCGCTGCCGTCAGGTTCTGGGCCTGGAGGGAGGATCCCATCGCCCCATCGAAGACAATTACACGTTCCTGGAGACAGTGCAGGAAGGGATGGGTCATAGAAGTCAAAGACAGGCAGGGTGTCATCGACCTAGAGTCTGATTTAAGTTAGCATCGAGCCATTTGCCCGGACTAGACCGAGGGGCCAGGGATCCCATCTTGGCCATTGTTGAGGTGAATTTAACATTTTCTTTGCCTGCCCCGTTGCTGTTTCCCCCAGGTCGGGCTAATTTAGGGAAGACGTTTTGGTGTGAACGGCTACAGTTGCTCGCAAGTGTTCCTCCCAGGGTCACTTGCCGCCTGCTGTAGAGCGATCTTCTCCTCGCAGGTTGGAGTGGTTGAGGTGCTGAATGTTCCGTCCCCTTGGTAAAGTGCCTCGCACTCCGTCGCAGGATCGACGAAGAGAAAGATCCACCTTTCGCCACCTCGAGAGGCCCCGTCCATCAAGACGAGTCTTGCGCCAGTTCAGTTGAGCTCCATGAGCGATATCTGCTTCCAGATTGACCCGAGCAATCGGTTATCCAGAAGCGGGCAGGCTTGCCTAGGGCAACTCAGGCTTTGGCTTGCGGATATCGGCTCCCTCACTCTGGCGTTGTGGGATGCAGCAGGGCTGCAACTTGCTCCTCTCCCTTTGGCGTCTAAGCTCCCTTAGTCACCTTTAGTTGTCTGTGATTAGGATCACGAGGAACTCAGCATGGCTCAAGCAAAGGAATTGGTGAAATCTGGTCAAACAGCTCTTCTCGAATCGGATCTGGAAAATCCACCTTCCAGCGCCCTGGAGTTGGACACCGAGACAGATACCCTCGAGAGCGAACTGGATACCGGTGACACTGATGCTTTTGATGAGGATGACGACGACGAAGAGGCAGCAGAGGAGGATGGAGAGACTGCCGCCGCCGGTGCCAAAGGTCGCTCAAAGCGCAAGGCGGCCAGTAAGAAAAAGCCCTACACCGACGACTCTATCCGGGTCTATTTGCAAGAAATTGGGCGTATCCGGCTGCTGCGGGCCGATGAAGAAATCGAGCTAGCCCGAAAAATTGCCGATCTGCTGGAGCTAGAGCGCGCTCGCGAGGCCGTTTTTCAGCGTATGGGCCTCTGGTCAGACCCAGAAGAGGTGCCGGACACCCTCTGGGCAGAAGAGGTCAAGATGTCCTTGCCGGAATTTCGGCGGCGGTTGCATCGGGGGCGGCGGGCCAAAGAAAAGATGGTGCAGTCTAATCTGCGTTTGGTGGTGTCCATCGCCAAAAAGTACATGAACCGGGGCCTGTCTTTTCAGGATTTGATTCAGGAGGGATCCCTGGGCCTGATTCGGGCAGCCGAGAAATTCGACCACGAGAAGGGCTACAAGTCTCCACCTATGCGACGTGGTGGATTCGACAGGCCATCACCCGCGCCATTGCCGACCAATCCCGCACCATTCGCCTGCCTGTCCACCTCTACGAGACGATCTCCCGCATCAAAAAGGTAACCAAGTTGCTTTCCCAGGAATTGGGCCGCAAGCCCACCGAAGAGGAGATCGCCACCCGCATGGAGATCACCATCGAGAAGTTGCGCTTTATCGCCAAGTCGGCCCAGCTTCCCATCTCTTTGGAAACCCCCATCGGCAAGGAAGAGGATTCTCGGCTGGGAGACTTTATCGAGTCGGATGGGGAGACGCCGGAGGATCGGGTGGCCAAAGTCTTGCTCAGAGAAGATCTGGAAAGCGTTTTGGAAACCCTCACCGCTCGCGAACGGGATGTGTTGAAGTTGCGCTACGGCTTGGATGATGGCCGCATGAAAACGCTGGAGGAGATCGGCCAGATCTTTAATGTCACCCGCGAGCGGATCCGGCAGATCGAGGCCAAAGCCCTGCGCAAGCTGCGCCACCCCAACCGCAACAGCGTGTTGAAGGAATACATCCGGTGACTCTGGGGCCCATTCCTTCTAGCTCTCAGGGAGAGCCGGGGCAAGGGATCCAAGAGAGTTCCCGGCCCCCTAGGACAGACTGAGTTGGAACTGCCAACCCGCGCGATGGAGGATCTTCAGCATGAACTCGAACCAGACTCCGCGGATCCCAGTCTTTCTGAAAAAGCAGCCCTCTTTCTGGTGTTGGCCGCGGTGGGCGCCATCGGAGCTTTGGTGGCCAAGCTCACCATTGTCAAGCTCACCATTGTGGTGGGGCGCACCGTTCGCAAGGATTCCTATTTTCTCTCCCAGAGGGCTGGATTGGCGGATCCCTTTACACAGACTCAAGGACTGAGCGATTGCGGCGCTTCTGGGCAGCCTTGACTTTCTACACGGCCCTGCCTCTGGGGTGGGTCGGAGACTTGCCGTTTGAGGGCATTGCCGCCTGGCTGCCAGGGGTAGGTGTGTTGCTGGGCGGGATCCTCTCCCTGGCCGGGATCCTGCTGCAGGTTTTCCCCAATCCGGTGCGGGCCGCTTTGCTCTTGGCCCTGTGGGTTCTCTTGACCGGTGGACTGCACCTGGACGGGGTGGCCGATACTGCCGATGGCTTGGCGATCAATGTCCACAAGAATCCTTACAAAGGGGATCCGGAACGGTCAACTGAGGATGGGCAAAAATCTGACTTGCAGGGATCCCGTCGCCGTCTGCAGGTGATGAGCGATAGCCACACCGGGGCCTATGGGGTACTGGCCTTGGTGCTGCTGCTGCTGCTGAAATTTGCTGCCCTGAGCAGCGTTCGAGCTTGGCCCCTCTTGCTGCTGGTGCCTGCTTGGGGGCGTTGGGGCCAGTTGCTCGCCATTGCCCTGTACCCCTACCTGCGCGAGCAGGGATCCGCCCGCTTCCTCAAGGACTCCACCTCCTTGCCGGGATCCCTGTGGCCGGGCACTCTGCTTGTGCTGGCCATCACCGGGGGGTTGGGCTGGGCTGGGATCTTGGCTTGGCCCCCTTTGCTGCTCTGGACGCTGGGATCCGCCCTGGGGGCTTGGGCCGTGGGCTACTGGATCTACCGCCAGTTGGGAGGACACACGGGCGATACCTACGGAGCTACGGTGGAATGGTCAGAAGCGATAGCATTGCTGTGGGGATCTCTCATCGGGCCATCATGAATCTCCTGACCGTCCTGAGGACTTCCTTCCAGATTACCCTGGCTCCCCTATCCATCGACCGTGTCCACCAAGAGGCCTCCCATCCGGGCAATGGAGCTGTGGTGGTGATGAGCGGCACTGTTCGAGACAACACCAATGGCCGCCCTGTCGATTACCTGGAATACCAAGCCTACGAGCCCATGGCTCTGAAGGTCTTCGCCGATATTGCCCGACAAATTCAGCAGCGCTGGCCAGATGCCAACAGTGTGGTCATCCACCACCGCATCGGCAAGCTGCGCATTGGCGAGATCAGCGTCTTGGTGGCGGTGGGCACCCCTCATCGGGCCGAAGGGTTTGCTGCCTGCCAATTTGCCATCGACACCCTCAAGCACAACGCCCCCATCTGGAAAAAAGAATACTGGCGAGATGGCACCAGCGCCTGGGTGAGCCTTGGCGCTTGCGAGCTCTCTTCGGCATAGATCCCCCTACACCATACCCACTTGCTCAGCCAAACCCAATTGCTGGCGGGCTGTTTGGCAATCTTGCTGAATTTGCTGAATCAAATCTGCCACCGTGGGAAATCTCCGCTCTGGGCGGATAAAGCCCCGTAGCGCCACCCGCACCTCTTGCCCGTAGAGATCTCCTGTCCAATCCAATAGATGCACCTCGACGGTGTGCTGTAAACCGGCAAACGTGGGCCGATGGCCAATGTTCATCACCCCAGGTAGAGCTGCCGCAGCAGCAGGCACATCCACCCAAACGCTGTACACCCCATCGCGGGGCAAAAACTTCTCCGGAGGCAAGCGGAGGTTGGCGGTGGGAAAGCCCAGTTGTCGGCCCCGCTGATCCCCTTGCACCACTTCTCCCGTTAGCCGGTAAGGACGACCCAAGAGCGCTTCGGCGGTGGACACCTCCCCAGTCGCCAAGGCAGCTCGAATGCGAGAGCTGCTCACCCGTTCCCCGTTCAGTTTCGCCTCCGGGATCACCTCCACCGGAATGCAGCGCTCGGATCCCCAAGCCTGGAGCGTTTGGGCGTTGCCGGAGCGACGGTGACCAAAGCAAAAATCCCAACCGACGCTGAGATGGCGAACGCGCAGGCCCTGTTCAAGTACCGTTTGGATAAACTCTTGGGGGGGCTGGCAGGCAAATGCAGGGGTGAAGGGGAGCAGTACCACCTGCTCAAAGCCCATTTGCGCCAACAGATCCAGCTTTTCGGCAGGGGGAGTGAGCAACAGCTGAGGCCGCCTCGTCAAGACTTCCTGGGGATGGGGATGAAAGGTGAGGACAGTACGTACCCCCTGAAGAGAATCTCGAATCGGCTGCAGCACCTTCTGATGGCCCAGATGCAAGCCATCGAAGTTCCCGATGGCCACAGCGGTGGGTCGCAAGGTTTGAGCCAGATCAGAAGTGATGTGCACTGTCCGGGATCCTAAAAACAGCCAACCAACTGCCTACCCCAGAGGCCACAGCAGGGCCACCAACCCACTCAGGCCCACCACGCCCCACAAGCTCCGTCGCAGGCGCTGCAACACAGGGTCGATCTGATAGCTGACGATCAGCCGATGCTGAGCCAGCTCCTCTTCTGACTTGGCATACATCGCCCCATCGTACCAGCCACTTTCTTCATAGGGAATCTGGGCTTGTACCAAGCGCCGCCGCACATAAGCCCATCCCAAGTAGAGATGGAGCAACACCAGGCCGAGCAAGACATTGGCCCCCAGCACCGACCCAGAGACAAAGTGGCCCCAATCTCCGGCAAAGCTGCTCCAAACCAGCGGGGAAACCGCCAGCACAACAGCTCCCCAAACCCCAAAGATTCGTTTTAAGTAAGGGATCCACCCCAAAGCAGGCCAGGAAAAAGGAAAGGCTTCCCTCAGCTCTGCATATTGCCGGAGCGGCTGTTGCTCAGCGGGAATGGGATGGAAGGGATCCAGCATAGACCTTAACGTATCTACACAAAATGATATCGGTCGGGTTGGCCCCCCGCCAAGCCTATCCTCAGACCTCCATCTCTCGACGAAGACAGCCTAGAAATCCAGCCCAGGCATCTTCCCGATCAACCGAAGGGGAGCGGGGTATCGTATTTATTGAAGTGTGGTCGCGTCTACAACTTATCCCATCATGAGCGTCACGAGCGAATCTGCCGCCACTGCCGCACCCTATGTAGTCTTAAAAGAGCCGGATGGCAGCCAAAGAAAACACGTTCTCTCGGGAGCGACCGCTTGGACCCTAGGCCGTGATGAGGACAACGCCATCGTCTTGAGCGATCCCAGCGTTTCCCGCCAACATGCCCTGCTGCAATACCTCGACAACAACAGCATCTATCTCATCGATCTGGGCAGCCGCAACGGCTCGTTTGTCAACAATCGCCGCGTCAGCATTCCCACCCTGCTGCAGGATGGGGATCACCTCACCCTTGGACAATCCCAGCTGGAGTTCCACAGCGGATCCCTGGCCAGCTCGGAACCCAGCCCTGCGGCCAAACCTTCGGACACCCTGGTTTTACAAACCCGCTGGCTGATCTCGGTGGCGGTGGTGGATGTGCGAGGTTACGGACAACTGACTCAACAACTGGACGAGCGCCTGCTTTCCCAGGTGATGGGCGATTGGTTCCGGCGGGGTGGGGATATCATTCAGCAGTACGGGGGCACTGTCGATAAATACATTGGCGATGCGATTATGGCCGTTTGGTTCCATGTGCCCCAAGCCAACACTGCTTCTCTGGGCACGGAAGTGCCGGGAATTCACCTCGATGTGAAGTCGGTTTTGCAGGCCATAGCGAAGCTGTTTCAAATGACCGAGCAGCTGAACGGTGAGTTTCCGCTGCCTTCTCCCATTCGTCTGGGGGCAGGGGTCAACACAGGCTCGGCAATCGTGCGCCAGGTGGGCAACAACACCCGCCAAGAATATACGGCTCTGGGAGATACGGTGAATTTGGCCTTTCGCATCGAGAGCGCTACCCGCACCCTCAACGCCGACTTGGCGGTCAGCCAGGACACCTATACCTGCTTGGCCAAACAGCTGGGGCAGGCAGCCGCCTGCTTCTCCCATCAGGCTGTGGAGCTGAAGGGGTATGCCCACCGCCATCAGGTGTACTACTGCGATGTGCGGTCTTTGCAAGCCGTTCTCAGCCCCTAGACTTGGATCCGACTACCCGGAGATGTCTTGCCGCTGTCTGCTGTCTGACAGAGCAAGGTGGGGGATCCCGCTGTTCTTTTAGAACCTCCTGCTGCTCCTTGAGCCGATAAGATGGCAAGGCCCATTTCGACTGCATAAGAGCCTGGCCCATGACTCTGGTCAATCGCCCCGAGGTGGTGGCAGAGCTAACCGAACTCTACCATCAGTACGAAGCTGCCCTGACGAGCAATGATGTGCCCACCCTGAACCGCCTGTTTTGGGATGGCCCCCAGGTGGTGCGCTTTGGTGTGGGGGAAAATCTCTACGGGGGAGACGAGATCAAGGCTTTTCGCCAACGGCGTCCTCCCACGAATTTGGCCCGCGAGATGCTGCGTTTGCAGGTAGTCACCTTTGGGGAAGATTGCGGCTCGGTCACCCTAGAGTTTCGCCGCCTGGTGAACGGGATCCCTCGCTTGGGCCGCCAAAGCCAGATGTGGTACAGGTTCCCCGATATCGGCTGGAAGATCGTCTCTGCCCACGTGTCCTTTTTGCCGGAAGATCAGGGGGAAATGCTGCGCAAAAGCTGCGGATCCACCTCGCCCACGTAGGTATTCAGCCCAATGGCCGTGGCGATCAAAGCCCCATCCACCTCCACCCGCCGATACTGGGAGATGGCCTCTGCCAGGGGCACATCCACCACCCGCCGATTTTGCCAGGCCACCATGCGGTCGTATTTGCCTTGGGCGATCAAGTCCACAGCAGCCACCCCAAAGGCTGCTCCCAGCAGGCGATCCAGAGGAGAGGGCGTACCTCCCCGCTGCAGGTGGCCCAAAACCATAACCCGGGTTTCGATGCCGGTGCGCAGGGCGATCTCATTGCCGATGTAATGGCCAATGCCGCCGTAGAGAGACTGCCCCAGGCTGTTGGTGTGGGTCACCGGCTCCCCCGACTCGGTGCGAACCGCCTCTGCCACCACCACAATGCTGAAGTTATTGCCTCGCTCTTTGCGGTCGCGGATTCTTTTGCAGACATTCTCCAGCTTGTAGGGAATTTCCGGGATCAAAATCACATGCGCCCCCCCGGCAATGCCAGCGCTGATGGCAATGTGGCCAGCATCCCGCCCCATCACCTCCATGACCATGACTCGGCTGTGGCTGATGGCCGTGTAGGTGAGCTGATCTAGGGCTTCCACAGCCACGCTCAGAGCTGTGTTGAACCCCACCGAATACTCGGTGGCACCGACATCGTTGTCGATGGTCTTGGGGATCCCGACAAAGTTCCAATCCCCCTGCAGGGCCAGTTGCCGGAGAATGGCCAAGCTGCCATCCCCCCCCACCCCGATCAGCGCATCCAACCCAAGCCGGTGGTAGCCGGTGATCACCTCTGCCGAGCGATCCACCAAGCTGCCATCGGGCATAGGGTAGGCGAAGGGGTTGCCTTTGTTCACGGTACCCAAGATGGTGCCGCCGTAGCGCAAAATGCCGGAAACCCGCTTCACATCCAGCAGCTCCGCCTCCACCGGTCGAGCCATGAGCCCTGCCGTCGCATCTTTGATGCCATAAACTTCCATGTCGTAGTCGCGGGCCCGCCGCACCACCGCTCGAATCACGGCGTTGAGGCCGCCACAATCGCCGCCGCTGGTGAGGATCCCGATTCGCTTACGTTTGGGCATAGAGCTCTAGTTAAAGAAAGGTGAACATCCTGAACAGAGATAAGGGTCTATATCGCTTGCAGAGAATCCCTACTCAATCGCAAACTACGGATGTGATCCAGTCGATCATTATCCCAATTATCTTGGTTCAATCAGCTCTGGAGAAACACCTTCTGGTTGGGGGAGTGCTGAAAAAGAAGAAATTGAGGGATCCATACAGCCCAGCAAGATCAGGTCAGCTTGCGTTCCCGGTGGGGTTTGGGGTTGGCGATCAAGCCCAGCCGTTAAGTATTCTTCACAAAAAGAATTAAGAAACATTGCCGCACAAGCTGCCGATTAGGAAAGCCTTCGATATCTCTGAGGATAGATCTTTTCAATCAAAAAGACTTGGGGGCAACGATCCACTCAAAAACTGAAATTATTTGTTAAGCAGGGATGATCAAAACCTGGTCAACCCGATGATAGGGATGAGGATAGAGATAAGGCATCCAGTCTGATTTGGGAGCAGTACCATGACTCAAACCATTGCCCAGTGTGCTCTACAAGGGGCCTCAGAGTTGCTCAGCCGCTACCGGCAGGGAGAGCGCCATTTTCCCCAGTCCTGCTTGGAGTATGCCTTCTTGAGGGGGGCCGATCTGCGAGGGGCCAATCTCGAGGGATCCGATTTGCATGGGGCTAACCTGCGCTACGCCAACCTGCGGGGCAGCAATCTGGCGAAGGCTGATCTGCGCTGTGCCGACCTGCGCTATGCCGACCTTGAGGGAGCCTGCTTGGAAGGGGCCAATTTGAGGGGATCCCTCTACAATCACAGCACCTGCTTCCCGGTGGGGTTTGATCCGGTGACGGCAGGGATGCAGCCCTTTGAATTTTGATTGGGGAAGGAGAGGGGATCCCTGAGCCCTCAGGCCGGGGGAAAGCGCTCCCGCAAATCTCGAATCACCGGAGCGGGCACCAGATGATCGATGGGGCCGCCCAGCTTGGCGACCTCCTTCACCAGGCTGCTGCTGACAAAACTGTGCTCGCTGGCGGTGGCAAGGAACAAGGTTTCCAGTTCGGGAGCCAAAAGCTTGTTGGTGTGGGCCATTTGCAGCTCCACATCGAAGTCCGACAAGACTCGCAAGCCGCGCACGATCACCTTTGCCCCCCGTTGGCGGGCATAGGCCACCGTCAGACCTGAAAACGTATCAACTTCAACATTTTTGAGATGGGCCGTGGACAGGCTAATCTGGGCTTGCCGCTGCTCGGGGCTGAACAGAGGGGTTTTGTTGGGGTTTTTCAAGACGGCGACGATTACCTTGGAAAAAAGACGGCTGGCCCGCTCGATAACATCGAGATGCCCAAGGGTAATGGGGTCAAAGCTGCCGGGGTAGAGGGCGATCATGGCCAACCTCGTGCTATTCCTCACCCTACCTGGTCTCGGGCCCAAGCCAAATAGGTTGTGCTCACTTGAGTGGCTGCCAGAGCCAGGATCTCGGGCTCAGCGTAGGGGTGCAGCTCTCGCAGCCGTTGTTCCAGGCGGGGGTAGGCAGTTGCGGGCAATTTGAGCAGGATGAGGAACTCGGCATCGGCCTGCAGGGATCCCTGCCAACGATAGTAGGACGTGATCCCGGGCAAGACCTGGGCACAGGCCACATAACGTTCGGCCACCAAGGTATGAGCCAAGCGATGGGCCTCGGCTTCGGATCCCACTGTGGTCATGACAACCGCGAGGGTATCGGGTGTGGTCTTATCGTCCATGCGGGGCAGTGGTTAACCAAGCGGTTCCTCCCTATCCTATCGCCCGCCAAGTTAGACGCTCCTAGCTCAACGGGGGCCTAGATTTGCCGAAATAGGGCCGCTTCTGGTGCCAGCGCCAGGCAGTTTGAATGATCTCGGCCAGGTCGGTGTAGAGAGGTTTCCAGTTGAGATCGCGAAGGATGGCGCCGGCATCGCCCACCAAGCGCGGGGGATCCCCAGGTCGACGTGCTCCCATTTGCACCGGGATCCGCTTTCCGGTCACGGCTGCTGCGGTGGCAATGACCTCTTTGACGGAAAAGCCTTGGCCATTGCCCAGGTTGTAGGCTGCTGGTACGGGTCGGCCAGAGGCCAGCGCTTCTACCGCCAACACGTGGGCTTGAGCCAGGTCGGTGACGTGAATGTAGTCGCGGATACAGGTGCCATCGGGGGTATCGTAGTCATCTCCAAAAACCGTGATGTGAGGACGTTGGCCGCCGGCGGCCTCCAACACCAAGGGGATCAGGTGGGTTTCCGGGTCATGGGCCTCCCCAATTTCACCATCGGGATCGGCTCCGGCGGCATTGAAGTAGCGCAGGCTAATGGATCGGATCCCGTGGGCAACCTGGAAATCTTGCAAGATCTGCTCCACCATTAGCTTGCTCTGGCCGTAGGGGTTGATGGGACGTTGCGGATGACTTTCGGGAATGGGAATCCGCTCTGGCACCCCATAAGTGGCACAGGTGCTGGAGAACACTATGTAAGGGATCCCGTGATCCCGCATGGCCTCCAACAAACTCAGGGATCCGGCCACGTTGTTGCGGTAGTATTTGCCGGGATCCTTGACCGACTCGCCCACATAGGCATAGGCAGCAAAGTGAATCACCCCTTCTGGGCGATAGTGCTGGATGACTTGATCAAGCCGCTGGCGGTCGGCGAGATCCCCAATCTCCAACGGCCCCCAGCGAACTGCCCAGGGGTGCCCGTAAACCAAGTTGTCGTAAGTGATGGGCAGATGGCCAGAGGCCGCCAGAGCTTTGCAGGTGTGGCTGCCGATGTAGCCCGCCCCGCCGGTAACCAGGAGACGCATAGGCAAACGTCAGATGGAAGATCCCACCCAGGGTAAAGGTTGTCAACGGGATCCCTTCAAGCTCCAAAAGCTTCTTTGGCGGCGTACATGACCTCCACACTGATCTCGGTCAAGCCTCGTTCGCGGGCAAATTTTTCGGTGTTGCGTTTAACCTTGCCGCGCACAAAGCCGGGCACCTTGTTCAGCTCCGCCTGGGCTTCCCGCGTCCAGACGAGGTCGGAATCGGCGCTCAGGCTCTTGTGGATTGCCTCTTTGGTGTCGTGGCCACCGAAGATCTCCAACAGGTGATCTTCCATGCCCAGGGTAAAGGAGTTGTAGATCAAGTCCACAATTTGGTTGGCGCCCTCGTAGCCCAAAAAGGGCCGGTAGCCGATAGGGAAATCCTGTACGTGGATGGGGGCCGAGATGACCCCACAAGGGATCCGCAGCCGTTTGCCCACATGCCGCTCCATCTGGGTGCCGAAAATCGCAGCAGGTTCCGCCTGGGCAATCGCATCCGCCACGCGGGTGTGGTCCTCCGTCATCAAGACCTGATCGCAATACCCTCCCACCTCTGCCTGGAACCACTCTCCATCGTAGGTGCAATAGCTGCCCGCCCACACCACGTGGATCCCCATCTCGCGGGCCAGGATTTTGGTGATGGCCGCCGCGTGGGTGGAATCCCCGAAGACCACCGCTTTTTTGCCGGTTAGGTTTT
This sequence comes from Synechococcus sp. R55.2, assembly GCF_047462075.1. Taxonomy (NCBI): domain Bacteria; kingdom Bacillati; phylum Cyanobacteriota; class Cyanophyceae; order Synechococcales; family Synechococcaceae; genus Synechococcus; species Synechococcus sp. R55.2. Next base: position 2,399 of record NZ_JANSIH010000386.1, on the reverse strand, counting down.
GGCAGTCGATGGAGCGGGAAAACCAGGCCGCTTGGGAAATGTGCAGGGTTTGCTCCTGGATGTAGGCTTCGTAATCGACAGGGATCCCTTGCTCATTCAGGATCTTCTGGATCTGGCGGATGAAGCGGGCCGTTTCCACCACCCCCATCGGGGTGATCTCAATGTAAGGCATGCCGAATTCCTGCTGCAGATAGCGAGCTGTCATCGGCCCCAGCTCCCGGTAGGGCACCACATTAAACCAAGCCCGCCCCAGGTGTTTGAGATCGTGGACACTGGCCCCTTGCGGGATCACCAGGTTGAGCTGGATCCCCAGATCCCGCAGCAGCACCTTCAGCTCCCGCAGATCATGGGCATTGTGAAACCCTAGGGTGGAAATGCCAAGGATGTTACAGGAAGGCCGCTCCGTCTTTTGGGGCAGGCCGTCTAACTCCCCGCTTTTGCGAGCTTTGGTGATATAGAACTCCACAATCTGCTGCAGGGTGCGATCCGCTGCCTGCAATTCGTTAACCCGGTAGTGGTTGACATCTGCCAGCACCACATCGCAGCGACTGGCCAACTGGGCCTGCCGGACAAAGTGATGCAGATCTTCCTGCAAAATGCTAGAGGTGCAGGTGGGGGTGACGACGATCAGATCCGGCTGCTCCTCGCCGTCTTTGCGGACGATGTTGCGAATCACCTTTTCGTCGGATCCCCGCGCCAACACCTGCCGGTCAACGACGCTGGTGGTTACCGGAGTAAAATCCCGCTCTCGCTCCAACATGGAACGCATCACGTTGAAGTAGTCGTCCCCAAGGGGGGCGTGCATGATGCTGTGAACATTTTTGAAAGAACTGGCCACCCGCAGCGTGCCGATATGGGCAGGGCCAGCGTACATCCAGTAGGCCAATTTCATGGGCAGCCTCTCATCAAATAAAAAAAGACAAGGACAAGATCGGTGATCCCAATCCACCGCCGGATGCGCACCCGCTGGGCATCTCTCCTGGAATTGTAGAACGCCCAGCAGCCGGGATCCCTTGACCGTTATCGTCCTTAACTCCCAACTCAGATGCTCTCAAGGCAAACTCGATCAAAAGAAAAACAACCACGACAAGGCAACTGCAATTACGGGGATCCCTCTACTCCGCCCAAAGGGCTTGTTCCATCCTAGAAATAGGAGCGATGGATACCCATCTGGCTCCAGAGCCCAAGCTGAGGAACTTCAGGGATCCTGACAGGGAATCGGCTGGTGGACAAGAGCAGAGGAGTTTTTGTATTTTTCGTTACATGTTAACTTTTGGAGACAAAACATGTAGCTCTACAACGTTGAGCAGAGATTCTTGTTTACAGAAGCAAGCTTTCCGTTGGAGAAGGCAGACTAACAGAGGGAAGAGAGATGGCTAATGTTTCCCTGAATACAAGCTCGACACAGAGAATTGTCGATGGCTAGTAATTTTGCGCGCCGTAACCGACCAAAGGCTGCTGCTTCTTCAAAGGTTGAGGTGAAAGCTTATGGGTTCCACAACGATTTCTTGGCAACGTGCTCGCAAAGCTCCTCAGGAGCTGCCTGGTTCCATGACTTCTGTGCTTTTCAAGTCCACGGGTCGCCTGCGCGACTGGTTGCAGGCTCCGTTGCGTCCCATTCAATCGGCTATGGATAACTTTAGCATCCGCGATCCCCGCTTGGCCCACTTCCTTTGCCGGTGGATCCCGGCCCGCTGTCCCTTCGAGCGAGATGTGGTGTTGTTTGGCCACAAGGTGATGCATATTCCGCCCATGTGCAAACTTAACCCCTTCTACGACCAGGTGGTAGGGCTGCGCTTCCGGGCTTTGTCGTTTCTGGCAGAACGGGGGGAAGACATTAGCCGTTATGTGTAGGATAGGGGAACGCGGTCAATTCTGGCGGGGATCAGGATTGGGGCAACTACATTTTAGTAGTTGCAAATCCTCAAGCAACTGGGGTATGTCTGCCTAGATAATGGAGTCTGGATAATTGAGTTATAGTCGCTTCAGGTTAGGGTGAGACGCCCAGGCCATTGAGAGAAGCCTTCTGGCTCTATGAATTCAACGTTTTGGGTGCGGGTGCAGTGTCCTAGTTTGAGCGGAAACCAAGGACTCCGTCCCGCTGTCGCGAGGGGATGTGACACCACTTGCCCATTGCTGTCGGTGTAGAAGCTGGCCAGACCCACATCCAACCCCACTACCTGGCCGGTGTACCCTGCCTGCTCTACCCACACCTAAGGCCTTGAATGCACCTGATCGTGGGGCCTTTCTTGGCAGCCCAGGCATCTCGCCCTAAACTGAAACGGCTATGGATGCAACTTCACTGTTGCCGCCAGGGAAACAACAAGAAAATCCCCCAGCATTCGCCAGGGGATCGTCTGCTTTTGTCAAGCCGTCAGGTCAGACCATCAGCCACGCAC
>NZ_JANSIH010000385.1:0-3077 GCF_047462075.1 Synechococcus sp. R55.2 | reverse complement strand
GCTGCTGGGGAACTGGTACCCACCGAGGCCGAACTGGAGCGGCAAAGGGCTGAGCAGGCCGAACAACGGGCAGGGCGCCTGGCCCGGAAGCTACGAGAGCTAGGGGTAGATCCAGACGCCCTGTAGACAGCCAAGTAACTCAAGACAACAGATGGATCCCTAGGAGGCCAACAGCAACACAGGTAGCTTTTGAATAGCAGGCCGTAATCCCTTGGGATAGCGCTCCCGCTTCAAGTGATAGCGATAGTTGAGTTGGGGAATAAGTCTCTCCCATTGATAGGGGTTCAAGCCAGCTACCACTGAACAGAACGGCTCTCTACTGAGCTCTAACCCCTCTTCCATGAGCCTGAGAGCTATGTTGCCTGCAGCTATCTCCAGAGTTTGATTGGCCAGTTGCGGATCCGGATCCCCTAGGAAGATCAGAGCATAGTCTTCTGGCTGAGGACTGCGCAGAATTGGCTCCAGCAAGCCCTCCAGTTCTTGGATAAGCTGCTCTGTCTCCATTTCCCAGTAGGGGAAAAGGCCCACGTTGATCTTGCTCAGGCGGATCCTTTCTGATTTAGAGATTTCTGTTAGGCCATCTCTAACCACTAGCCAGTTCTCAGAAGGACTCAGCCAAACTCCTGTGTAATCGACGCTATGCAACCTGAAAAAGGCTCCGATTTCCTGCTCGAAGTCATGAACAGCTTTCCAACATCCCTGCCAGTGTCCGTAATCATCGATTTGGATGAATCCTTGGGAATGAACCTGATCATAGAAATGATGAAAAATATCCATCGTTGATTGATACCAGTCAGCATCTGCATGCAGCAGAGCAACCTCGCCCACTTGATCTCGATAGATAGGCAAGGTGTCGGCAAACAGCCCCGGCACAGGAACAATTAGATCCCAGACCCCTAGTTCCCTGGCAATCACCTCTAAGTTCTCCGAAATGGGTGCCGCTAAAGCACCGGATCCAAAACCCGTATCGTTGGCAGCAACTCCTCGATAATCTCGATCCACCTCTGTTGGATCAGGCATACCTGAGAAGGTATCGAAAGCATATAGCTTGCGAGGTCGACGGCTGTAGTTCTTAATCACCCAGGCCAGCAAAGCTGAGCTTCCACCCCTGCAAACACCACATTCTACAAAGTTCCCAGGAATGTCTTCTTCACAAACCTGCTTAGCCAGTGAATAAAGGCTCCAAAGACGCTCAAAGCCCAGCAAGGTAAAAGATTTAACTTTCTCTAGCACCCTAGACAACTCAAGGTTACAGACCGGATAGTCCTTGAGGTGCTCTGGCAATGTCCAATTCACAGCAGGGTCTGGAATATGCTCAACGGGCCTGACATTGCCTCGCCAGGCCACTCCCATAATTTGCATGGTCTGGTAAATCATCGTGTTCCAGCCCCTGTCTCTCAAGTAATTCAAACCTTCAGCCACATCCGGCGAGGCTAGATCATGAAACAGAATCAAGGCATCCTCAGCAGCATAGCGCTCTGCCACTTGAGCATCCTGCAAGGGGGCTGGTGAGTCATGATTCCCATCGATGAAAATCAGAGACCAGCGACAATCCTCTTGCTGGGCAATCTCCTCCACCTTCCCTGGGCTATAGCCAGGGTAGAGATTGACATTAGAGCGAACTCCAGCCGAGCGAAGAGATTGATCCACACTTCCATAAATCTGGGGATCGGCCAGAGCAGGATCTACCACATCGAGAATAACTCCTCCTGCCGCCAGGTGCGCAGTTGACCAACCTAGCCAACAGCCGATCTCTAGGGCGTTTTTTCCTTGTAGCTTAAGGGCAGTATTGTACAGAATATGAGCCTCGTCTCGACTAACAAAGCCGATAATAGGTTGACGCAAATCCGCAGTACAAAGGTGAGGAACTTCTTTCCGTAGATAAGGCCAGGGATGAGGCCCTGGATCGATAGCAGTCATTAGAGGGAAGCTGTAGTCGAGATATATTTTCTTTTGATTAGCTGATACATAGTCATACCTTCTGATTGGAGAAGAATGGCTTCTAGGATACCAAAGACTGGCTTCAACTTTGAAGCCATCGGTAGTATTAGCTACATGAGTTTTTCTATCCTTAGCTTGCTTGGTAGTAATGTGTAGAATTCCTAAAGGGATGTAAGGCTTCCAAGGCTCAACCCAGAGCTTTCTTTTTGGATCCCATAGAGGTAGTTTACTATGAACTGTCCAGTTACAAAACAATGGTAAAATTTGAACGTTATCTATCCCTAAGTCATTATGAATAGCCAGGTTTAGAGAACACTGATCTGAGAAGGATAGATCGCGGCTCATAGAGATAGCTTGGCTCAGTCTGTTTTTCCATGCTACCCAGTGAATACCGGAATTACTTCCAGAGAATACACCACTATTTAGAAATGGTCTTATGTATAGGTGGTTATATACATCTACATCTCCAAAGTACTTGATGTATTCCGAGCGGCGAAAAGCTTGAACCGAAAATGGATAGGGATGGAAGAGAGTATCTAGCAACTCAGGAACAACTGCAAGGTTTTTGTATCTTGCTCCCAGGGTAAGAAGCTCAATTGCAGACCAGTCTTGCACCCAAGCATCTGCATCGATCCAAATATAAACTTCATAGCCTGGAAAGTATTCAGGAAGGAAAGGCCTACAAACTAGTGCCTTGAGATACTTGGGTTGTCTATCAATGTCGGGAATATCATAGTTCCAATCTGGCTCAACAATGTGGTCAACGTACTGACCTATCCATTGCAACTGCTCCGGTGTACAGCCTACATCCAAGAATCCAATATCTACAGAGTGCCCCTGAGGTTTCTCTCGGATGGAGAGAATGGTCCCCTGAACCAATTCAAAAAACTTGCTGTCAGCAGCCGTAACGATAATGGTTGAGTTCATAACCTTAAGTCTCTCCTCCAAGGCTTGAATTGTTGTCGACAAAGCAAGCCCTGCTTAGATAGCAAAGGACTCCTCTTTGGCCTGCTACAACTTCTCCCTGCCAGAGGAGATGGGTAGGGTCCAACATCTGATCAATCTGTTTGCGGTCTTGCTCAGAAGTAAACTACACGTAAATCAACTTGATGACTTTGAGCTGCTCTTGCAAGCTG
>NZ_JANSIH010000384.1:0-503 GCF_047462075.1 Synechococcus sp. R55.2 | reverse complement strand
AAAATTGATAGCCATCCATGCCCGGCATCATGACATCGAGCAAGACAATATCGGGCATCTCCTCGCGCACCTTTTCGACCGCTTCACGGCCATTGGTGGCAGTTGTTACCCGCATACCTTCTAGCTCGAGATTCATGCGCATGAAGGTTATCATACGCGGCTCGTCATCAACGACGAGTACCAGTTTGTCTTTGAGTTCGCTCATATCGCCATTGTACCACACGCTGCCAGGTTTGCCTAGCCGGAATACGGGCGAACAGCAGGATTGTGAGTAGAGTTCCGGCAATGAGCGCCGGACGCGGATCTTTGCTTAGCCACAGATAGTGTATCACGGCCAGTATTGCGGCCAGGTAGACGAGCCGATGCAGACGGCGCCAGCTCTGCCTGAGCCGTCGCTGCCAGCCGGTCGTTGAGGTTATGGCCAGGGGTACTAACAGCATAAAGGCCAGCAGCCCAGCAATGATGTAACGCTTTTCAGTAATCACCTGGAGTATCAGACTCAG
>NZ_JANSIH010000383.1:0-504 GCF_047462075.1 Synechococcus sp. R55.2 | reverse complement strand
AGAAATTGGAAACTTTTCTATCTGCCTAAGGGAGTCAAAACTCTGGGCTAGTTCCCCCTTCGGGGGGATCCCTAGAAATTGGAAACCTCAGAATTTTGCGTTGCCCGTCTATAATCTTCTGAGGTTCCCCCTTCGGGGGGATCCCTAGAAATTGGAAACCCCTTGTTGCAACGTGTCAGTAAAGCGGGGATCTTCATGTTCCCCCTTCGGGGGGATCCCTAGAAATTGGAAACCTAGAAAACTAGGTTACTGCTGTAACTTTTGGTCATGTTCCCCCTTCGGGGGGATCCCTAGAAATTGGAAACAAGTACAGTTTCTGCAATTCCCGTAGTTCTGACGCCAGCAAGTGTTCCCCCTTCGGGGGGATCCCTAGAAATTGGAAACGTGAATTCTAAATCCAAAGCATCCATCCAGTCTGGAGAGTCGTTCCCCCTTCGGGGGGATCCCTAGATATTGGAAACCTCAGAGGAATATTAAGTTGCCCTCTGATGCAAAAAGTGATGT
>NZ_JANSIH010000382.1:0-3124 GCF_047462075.1 Synechococcus sp. R55.2 | reverse complement strand
GTTGCGCCAGCTCGGCTGCCAAGTACTGGGCGTTGGTATTGGTGATCTCTCCCAAAAGCAATTCTGTGCCGATGCAGAGGATCTCAGCCCCTTGGGGAATAGCAGTTTGCGGTGGGATCATGCTTGGCCTCGAGCTCAGCTCAGCCGCAAGAGAAGTATACAAGCAGGGAGGTCTCGGCCTCCCTGCGCGCCCCCAGATTTTGGGCTTGCAGTTGGCCATTCCAAATGGCGGTGAGACAACCGGCAAGTTTCCATCTCCGGCGCCGGCAAAAAGATTGGGGGACGAGATGTATCCGACAGCACAACAGCGACAGACGCTGCAGCAGTGGTTGGGAACAGCTCGGTTTGTTTATAACCGCACCCTAGATTTTCTGAAGTCTTTAGAAGGCGAGCGTCCACCTGGATGCAAGTAGCTACTCACCACATCTTGCCTTCTCTACCAGATTGGGCGAAGGCAGTCCCGTACCAAACCAGAAAGTGGCAGTCATTGTTTGCGTTGGCCCATTCAAGACTTGCGGGATGAGCGCCAAGGCGGCCAGGTTCTGGGTGGACAACTTTGACATTTATTCTTTAACATTTTCTTTGACATTACTTGACATTGTTTATTGTCTTGGTTTATTGTCTTGCTGCTCAAGTTTCAGACCTCCAAGATAGCGGTCAGAAAGCAGCGCCAGCTACATGCCAAGACGGTGCGCTTGCTACTGGTGGGCGCGTAGTGCGTTCCAGGAACGGCCAGAGGCTGTGGCTGAGCAGTACGGGAAACAAGCATTGACATCCTCCCCGGCCTTTAGGCCGGAGATTCCTACCACGCTACGCATGGATGGCTCCTTGCGCAGTCGTCTCGGCGGGTTCCTGCTTCCGACCGCCCGTGCAGTTCGATCCACAGGCCATCCGGGCTGACACGGGTGGTTCACCCACCCGCATCCCGACCGCAGCGTCGGCCGTGTCCTGCCCTTCGTCTCGCAACAGCTGTATCCCGCGAGCAAGGATGTTGATGGCACCGACCAGAAAGGCCTCCGGCCCGCTGCCGCGAAAGGCCTCCGGCCCGCTGCCGCGAAAGGCCTCCGGCCCGCTGCCGCGATCGGCGTTATTCTCATAGCCGCACGCCACGCACTCGAACCAGGCTTGGGTCTGGCGGTTGTCTGATGAAACATGGCCGCAACATGGACAGGTGCGGCTCGGGTTCTGCGGCGGCACGACAATGAGCCTGCCACCTTTCCAGGCCAGCTTGTACTCCAGCATGCAGCGGAACTCATACCACCCCTGGTCGAGAATGGCTTTGTTTAACGCTGACTTGGCGCGGACGTTCTTCCCAGGAGCATCTGCCGTCCCTGCCGCCAACTTGGACATATTCCGCACCTGCAAGTCCTCGATGCACACGATTGCCTGGCTTTTGCAAATCGCGGTCGAGACCTTGTGCAGGAAGTCGCGGCGGGCGTTGGCCATCTGAGAATGAATACGCTGGAGGCGGGCTTTTGCCTTCTTCCAGTTGTTGCTGAACTTGACTTTGCGGGAGAGCGCTTGCTGTGCCTTGCGCAAGCGCGCCTCGTGCCGCTTGAAGCTGTTGAGGGGCGCGTAGAACGTGCCGTCCGAGAGGGTAGCCAAGCGGGCAATGCCCATGTCCATGCCCACTGCGCCCCCCTGCGGAATAGGCCAATTAACCTCCCGCTCGGTCTGGATCGACACGAACCACTTGCCAGCGTGCTTGGATACGGTGACGCTCTTGACCTTGCCCACCACGTCGCGGCTGTTGCGATAACGCAGCCAGCCAAGTTTGGGCAGAAAGATGCGGCTGTTGGCCTGGTCCAGCTGGATTTGCTTGGGCTCGGGATAACGGAAGCTGTCGGACCGGCCTTTTTTCTTGAACTTCGGGAAGCCGGCGCGTTGGGCGAAGAAGTGGCTGTAGGCTCGCTCCAAATCCTGGAGCGCCTGTTGCAGCGGATGCACCGGCGCATCCGCCAGCCACGCCGTATCTGTGCTGTGGCGCCACGCGGTGAGCAGCTGGCACAAGCCCGCATAGCCTAGCTTTTTCTGGCCTTGCTCGTGACGCTCCTTCTGCAACGCCAGTGCTTTGTTGTAGACGAACCGGCAGGAGCCAGCAAAGCGGCGCATCTGCCGTTCCTGCTGGCTGTTGGGCAGCAATTCGTACTTGAAGGCTTGAAGTCGTTGCACCGCTCAATCGTATTCTTGGCCTATGCGTGATGACAACGATATTCACATGGCCGGCACTGCGTTTTTAAAGGGCGTCGGCTACGGTCGGCGCTATCCTTCCCTGCCCTGAAGGACGGGGCTTGCCGCGCCTTTTGGTCAATGGGATCCCTCTCCTCAGGGCACGACCAACACCGGGCAGGGGGAGAGATCGATCACGCGGTGGCTCACGGAGTTGTTCTGCCCCTCTCCAGATAGGGTGAGGCCGCGGCAGCCCATCACAATCAGGCTGATCTCCAGCTCGTCTGCCACATCACAGATGACAAAAGGCACCTTCCCCTCTCGATACTCACTCTTGACGTTGCTAAGGCCGATTTGATGCAGGCCAGACTCCGTTTGCTTAAGCAGGTTGTGGATGTTCTGCCGGGCTTGCTCGGCTCGCTCCGGGTCAAGCTCCGTATCATCCAGCACAGAAAGCAAATACACTTGGCTCTTGTAGCGCTGTGCTATGTCCGCCACCAAGGGCAAGGCGTGGCTGGTCTCACGCGAGTTATCGATGGGAAAGAGCAGTTTGTCGAACATAGCCGAGGATCCCAACGGTCGACCCCAGTCCCTATCCAAATTCAAGTTCAAGGCGAAGGCTGACTTTATTCTACCAACTTTGCCGGGGGCTGAAGGATCCCAGCCCATTTTCCTATTGTGAGGGGCTCGACCTTAGCCGCTTGGCATCAACCGGAAACGGGAGCCCTTTTGGATAAGCAGTAGAAGACGCCCTGCATACTGCTCATGGGAAAGCCCGACCTTTTGAAGCTGTGCTTGGCTGGGGTTTACGCAGTTCCTGCCGTTGGGCCACTTCCAGATCAAGCTAAACGGCAATTGGGATCTAGAGCCGCAGAAATGGTCTCCTGGATCTGCTGTTGCTGCAGGGATCCCTTGGGCCTGACTCGTATACACATCTCCGAGCCCACGAGACGCT
>NZ_JANSIH010000381.1:0-19141 GCF_047462075.1 Synechococcus sp. R55.2 | reverse complement strand
ACAGCCAGCTCTTTTCCGGGCAAAGGCTGGAGGGATCCGGTTCAGGCCGGACTGAAGCCATCCCCAAAGACAACAGACACCCCCTGGTGCCCCCGATTAACCCTGACCCTAGCCCAGCTCCAAGAGGGACCTTGGCTGCCTTTTCGAGGTTTGGTGGAGCAGGTGGGGGCGATCTTGGTTTCTCATGTGGTGCTGCCGGAGTGGGATGAGCGCTGGCCTGTCACCCTGCTGCCGGGGCGGCTAACCCAACTGTTGCGCCAGGAATGGGGGTTTGGCGGGCTTATTGTTGTGGACAGCCTCGATCAAGGCTGCTTGGCAGAGCTGGCCAATGCTAACGGGCCCAACTCATTGGCCGTGCGGGCTTTCCAGGCCGGTGCCGACCTAATTTTGGCCCCCCCCGATCCGATGGCATCCTTGGCAGCCGTTTTGGAAGCGGTGCAACAGGGATCCCTCAGCGCAGCCCAGCTTGCCCAGTCGGTGACGCGGGTGCTGCGGGCCAAACAGCGACTCCTACCCGCCGCCTCAGCTCTCCTCAAACAGGTGTGGCCGGCCTTGGCGGAAACGGATTTCAGCACCGTTGGCGGATGGATGGGGGCCAGGGATCCCACGGATCCGGCCCTCAACCGTGGCTCTCCCGCCGAGCAACTGAAGCCTTTGCTGCTGGGGGATCCCATCCCCAAGGACTCGGCGTTGGGAAAGTTGTTCAACAGGCGCTCCAGCCTGCCCTCTGCTCTGCACAGAGCTGCCCAGATGGGATCCCTCTTGGCCGAGAAGGATATTGCTCCCTGTCAAGCGGCTATGGCCCGTGGTGGCGTGGAAGGAGGCCGGCCCCTCGGCCCGCCCGCAGAGCCCGGATGGTTGAACTGGATCTGGCAGGATCCCCCCTTGGGTGCTGCCGATGTGCAGTTGCAATCTCCCGCCCTGCATGTTCCGGCTGCCTTAGGCATGCTTCCTGTGCTCAGCGATGCTCTTACCCCCCTACCTTGGCTGGAAGCTGCCCTAAACAACGCCCCAGGATTCATCTTCCAAGGTTTCCTTCGGGATCCCTTGCCCAACTATGTGCTGGATTGGCTGCAACAGCATCGGGAGCGGGTGGCAGCGGTCGTCATTTATGGTAATTTATCTCTCTACCGCCGCCTGCAGGCGCACTTTCCATGGGCCAATGCCATCCACAGCCTCAACCGGGATCCCTGGGCTCAAGCGGAGGTGATGGAGCGGCTCTTTCCCAACTGCACCCTCTCAGAGGGATCGGAATCTCAGGCAGCTCGGCAAACCATTAAGAAAAAGTAAATGCCATTACAGATTATTGGCAGGAAAGGGCTCCTGGGTTATCGTGTTGGTTGAAATGTAAAAGATTGAAACGGTTTCTCTCAGCGTTGTCTGTGCCTCCCTCCCTCTCAGACACTCCTCAATCCTGCAGCAGCCAGTCGTCAACTGGCAGTTGGGTTGAGTTTGAGCAAAAGCGACTTCAACCTCCATCCCAACGACGTTTACAACCCTTCCTCAAATCCTTGCAGCAGTTCTTTACAAGTGTCTGGTCTCAAAAAACTCGGCTGGGTCTTGCCCTCCTCAGCCTGGGGCTGGGGATATTCGCTTGGGCTTGGCTGGGTGCCGGGGCTCGTCTGGATCCCTATACCGAAGCCGTCCTCAGCTTACAGGGGCAGGTTAGCCATGGTGCATCCTTGTTTGCCCTCAACTGTGCCGCCTGTCATGGGGAAGAAGCGGATGGCCGGGTAGGGCCCAGTCTGCGGGGGGTGAGCAGCCGCCGCTCGGATCGGTTTATCATTCAGCAAGTGACCGGTGGCAAAACGCCTCCCATGCCCCAGTTCCAGCCGGATCCCCAGGAGATGGCGGATTTGCTCAGCTACTTGAAAACCCTCTGAGGCCGTTTCATGGGCCTGCCTCAGCAGCTTGCTTGCTATGCTCTCTGGCTGGCCTCCGTATTCGCTTTTGCGGAATGGTTGCGCTCCCGCCAGGTGGACGGGGAATGGGTGCGTAAGGTCATCCACATCGGCGTGGGCAATATCATTTTGTTGGCTTGGGCCTTGCAAGTGCCCCGCTGGCTGGGGGTGGGATTCTCTCTGGTGTTCGCCGGCTTGGCGCTGCTCTCCTACCGAGTGGCCATCTTGCCCAGCTTAAATGGGGTCGGTCGCCGCAGCTTTGGCACCTGTTTCTACGCCATCAGCATTGGTCTGTTGCTGTTTTGGTTTTGGCGGCCACAGCGACAGGTTTTCGCGGTGATCGGCATATTGGTGATGACGTGGGCCGACGCCCTGGCGGGCTTGGTGGGCAAAACTTGGGGCAAACACCCCTACCAACTGGGATCCCTTCAAAAAAGCTGGGAGGGATCCCTGACCATGTGGGCGGTGAGCAGCTTGGTGATTGCAGCTCTGCTGCTGGGGTACTTTGGCTTCTCTCTCCCTTTGCTCGGAGTGAGCCTTTTGGTGGGAGGGATGGCTATGGGACTGGAGGTGTTCTCTTGGTGGGGGTTGGATAACCTGACCGTGCCCCTGGCCAGTGCCGGCCTCTGTTTCGTCTTGATCCAGATCCTCAATTATTTGTAACGCTTGCTACAAAACGTTCCTCTCCCGTCCCCGGCGGTATAGCGTGGAAACAGCCCTTTCTTCTTCTCCACCATGGCTGCAAGTCCTGCGCTGGCCTCTTCTGCCCCTCCCTCTCCCGCCCACATCTGTCCCTTTGCCCAGGCTTGTAGCTACCTGGATTGGGCAGCTCGCGAGCTGAAGCTGGATCCCGGCTGGGTGGCGATCCTCAGCACCCCCCGCAAAGTGGTGACGGTGGCGATCCCCGTGCGGCTGGACAACGGACACATCCAAGTGCTGGCGGGCCATCGGGTGCAGCATTGCAACGTTCTCGGCCCCTACAAAGGGGGGATCCGCTACCACCCAGCGGTCACCCTTGAAGAGGTCTCGGCCTTGGCGATGCTCATGACCTGGAAATGCGCCCTTATGGGCATTCCCTACGGTGGGGCCAAAGGGGGGATCCCTATCGATCCGAGGCGTTATTCGGTCTCGGAGCTGGAGCGCATTACCCGCCGTTATACCAGCGAGCTGATCAAGGATATCGGCCCTGCAGAGGACATTCCCGCTCCAGACATGGGAACTTCTGCCCGTGAGATGGCCTGGATGATGGATACCTATTCTATGAATGTCGGGCATGCGGTGCTGGGAGTAGTGACGGGCAAACCTCTCTCGATTGGGGGATCTCGGGGGCGAGAACTGGCCACCGGACGGGGGGTGATGATCACCGTACGGGAAGCCTTGGCCCGACGCGGTGGATCCCTGGCAGGGGCAACGGTGTTAATCCAAGGTTTTGGCAATGTGGGTGGAGCAGCGGCCAGCTTGCTGCATGAGGCGGGAGCTAAGATTGTGGCGGTTTCCGGCAGTTCTGGGGGCCTTTACAATCCTAATGGACTGGATATCCCCGCCCTCAAAGCTTACATGAAGGAACGGGGAGGCCGCATGGCGGGCTTTCCACAGGCTGAGCCCATCAGCAACGCCGACCTACTGGTGCAAAAAGCGGACGTGTTGATCCCTGCCGCTCTGGAAAATCAAATTACCGAAGCCAATGCCCACCAAATTCAAGCCCGGATTGTGGCAGAAGCTGCCAACGGGCCAACCACCCTTGCCGCCGACCGGATTTTGGAATCGCGAGGGATCCAGGTATTGCCGGATATTCTGACCAATGCCGGTGGGGTAGTGGTGAGCTATCTGGAGTGGGTGCAGGGACTCTCTTACGTCTTCTGGGATGAAGAGCGAGTTTATCAAGAAATGGAAGGTCTGATGGTACGTGCCTTTGAACGGGTGGTGCAGGAGGCAGAACGGCGGCAAGTGTCGCTGCGACTGGCTGCCTACACCCTGGGGGTAGGCCGAGTGGCGCAAGCCCTACAGGATCGCGGCCTTTACCCGTAGACCGGGAACTCTTGGCTCAACAAGCCTACTTGCCAAGGTTCGATTGCCCTTTTCTCAAGCCCGACGGCGTTCTTGCTCTTCCTGCTGCTGCCATTGCTTGAGCAGCTCTTTTGCCGCCTGTGGGGTAAAGTAGTCCAGCTCCATCAGCTTACGGTAGGTCAGAATTTGCCGCATCTCCAGGGGCATGTCTGCTTTTTGGTAGAAGTAGCGAATGCGATTGATGTTTTGCTCCATTTCGGTAAACTCTTGCTCCCGCTTCCTCTGCTTCTCCTGCTTGAGCACCTCATGGGGGGCAGAAAGGCGGTTGTAGTTAGGGATCCGTTGCGTGCCTGTGGTTTTGCTCGCAGCAGGCACACGGTGGCCTCCGGTTTGTCGGTTGTTGGCCTTGTTGGAATTGAAGAAGAAAGAGAGCATCGGCAAACCTCACACAAACAGATAAACGGCGGGAGCTTAACGCCAAGTCAACAATATCAAGTTTAGGTGAAGAAGCCTGTGATCCAGATCCTTCTTGGAAAAACCCGTACTTCCGGCGCGGCGCTGTATCTCTCTGCTTTTCCCACCCCCGCGGATGGTCAAGGAAAAGCTGGGGTTTGGCCTCAAGCCAATCTATTCATGAGTCCAGCCTACCGTGTTTACACGGAAAATGACTGAGATCACGTCCGAGAGTACAAGGTATTTAAGTATCTTCACGTCCTTTTGTTCGGGATCCCTGTATCGGATGTACTTTCCCGCAGGCCGCTACAGGTGGGATTCATCTCCGCTCAGCAGCCAAGTGACCGATACCCCCAACGCCTTGGCAAAGGCCACCAGTTCTTTGTCAATGACGCGCCGTTTTCCCTTTTCCACCTGGCCAATTTTGACGTAGTCCAACTGCACACCGTACTTGGCCAAGCGACCCGCCAGTTGATCTTGGGTGAGTTGCAGCTTCTCCCGTACCCAGCGCACCCGTTCCCCAATCAAGTTGGCCGATGGATGGTGCCGGTCGTTAGACTCCATAGGAGCAGAAAGCCGTAAATATTCTTTTCCAGACTGAGGAAGTTGAGGGATCCTCACATGGTAGCCTGAGCTGGCAAGGTTCCCTTTTCCTGGGATCCCACCCGGCAGCCGTTGAGCTGACTGGCTCAGGAACAATCTTATCTCAAGGTCTAGATCGAAAATCGCTTACCGCTTTTTGCCGGGCAACCCCTTGCCTACAAGGACTTGACGGATGGGATCCCTGCTGTTCCCGCATCTAAACGGAAAAATCTCCGGACAAAAAAGAGGGTCATGATCGATTTTCGCTCGCAGCAGCAGCAGAAACCTTTTTAGACTGGGAGATGAAGTTCTCTCCTCACCTGGCCGTGGTTTTTTCTCGTCCTCATCCTGAACACTCTGCCTCTTCGCCTCAGGAGTTTGACGATCTCTGGTTCGACCCTGAGTCTGCCCCCCAAGATGCTCTTGCAGAAGTTGATCCAGAGCCGGTTGCCGGCGGATCCCGGTTGAACGAGGACGCTGTCGATCACTACCTGAATACCATCGGTCGCGTGCCCCGCATCGATCACGCTGAGGAAATCGAGCTGTCGCGCAAAATTCAGCAAAAGCTCCTCATCGATCAAGCCCGGCAGGAATGGCGGCAACGGCGGGGGGAGGATCCCAGCGATGAGGCTCTGGCCGAGGCCCTGCAGATTTCCGTATCCACCCTTCGCTCCCGCATCCGACAAGGGGAGCAAGCTCAACGCAAGCTGATCAACGCCAACCTGCGCCTGGTGGTCAGCGTTGCCAAGAAATACCTCAATCGGGGGGTGCCGTTTTTGGATCTGATCCAAGAGGGCAATATCGGGTTGATCCGGGCCACCGAAAAATTCAATGCGGAGCGGGGGTTTCGCTTCAGCACCTATGCTCATTGGTGGATTCGCCAAGGCATTACCCGTTGCATTGCCAATCAAGCACGGACGATTCGCCTGCCGGTACACATGGTCGACAAAGTGCGCCTGCTCAAGCGCACCAACCGCGAGCTGATGAAGCTGCAGGGGAGGCGGCCCACCGAAGTGGAGCTGGCAGAAGCCCTGGGCATTAAAGTCAAGAAACTGCGCATGATCCAGCAGGCTGCTGCTTTGCCCCTGTCGCTGGATGTGCCGGTCGGCCAAGAAGGAGAAAGCCGCCTTGGAGATTTGCTGCAAGATGAGCGGCAAGAGCAGCCCTTTCAAGGGATCCTCGTGCAATCCATGCAGCAGGATGTGCGTTCTGCCATGCAAACCCTCAAGCCGATTGAGAGGCAGGTGCTGGAGTTGCGCTATGGGTTAGATGGGCAACAGGCAAGAACCCTGCGGGAGGTGGGGGATCACTTCAACCTGACGCGGGAGCGGATTCGTCAGATCGAGCGAGATGCCCTGCGCAAATTGCGGGTGGGCTATTCTTCGCGGGCTTTGGCCCAGTACATCCGCTAGTGGCTACAGACCCACAGACCGATTTCCTGGCCAGCTTCTGCCCAGGGACAACCTTTTTTTCAATCTTCTTGGGTTGAACACCATAGCTCCTTGAAATGGCGATCAAGGGATCCCTTATCCCCACGGCCAGATCTGGTCAAGACGACTTTAGCGGGCAACTTCTCTGGCTGTTAACTCGGACGATCTGCTTTCTCCAGTGTTAAGGCACGATACTGCCAGCGCCTTGGCCTTTGTGCATTTCTGCCCTTGATCACCGGCATAGTAAAAAGGCTCAGGTCGTTGACCCAAGCCCGCCCCATCATCCACAGCAGATGCCAGGAACCAGACTTGAACTGGTGACACGAGGATTTTCAGTCCTCTGCTCTACCAACTGAGCTATCCCGGCTCTGGGCTTACTATCTTACGATGCCGAGAGGGCTTTCGACAACTGGTGGCACCCCCAATTTAGCCAATCAGTTTCTCCAAAGCCTCCATCTGGGGGATGCAGAGAACATCTCGAGTGCGATCCCGGCGGATCAGCTCCTCTTGCTCCAGCTTGGACAGGACACGAGTGACCGTTTCCCGGGCTAGGCCACTTAGGCTGCTCAGCTCCCGATGGGGCAAGTTGGGGATCTCTACGCCACTTCGGCTAACCCGGCCACGGGATTCGGCCAAAAACAGCAGGATATCGGCAACACGGGCCGTACTGCTGGCCTCGCGCAACTGCAGACGACGGTTGATCTGCCGTAAGCGGCGCGACATGAGCTGAGCAAGGCGGATGCCGGCCTGAGGATCAGAAGCCAAAAAAGCCAGGAAGTGTTGGGCCGACAGACAACCGACTTTGGTGGCTGTTAGGGCTACAACGTCGGTAGAACGAGGCGCTTCGTCCAAAGCAGCCATTTCCCCGAAGATTTCCCCTGGACCAAGAATGGTGAGGGTGATCTCCCGGCCTTCGAGATCATGGGTGCGAATCTTGACCCACCCTTCCAGGATGAAATAAACGGCGTTACCCCAGTCATTTTGTAACAAGATGGCCTGATTGACTGGGTGGGAGCGCAACGACATTTGCCCGGCCAGAGGCTCTAGCCTCTCAGGAGGAAAGCCCTCAAACAGGAGCATCAGGCGTAGGTCATCTGGAGTTACATCGCTCACCGTGGGATCCTCCTGCACGTGGTCAGTTCTGGTCGAGTGGGATGGGAAAAGGGTGGGCCTGCACAGACACGTCAACATGCCCCTCAGCCTACCGTCTCTCTCAGGTCTATGGCCCGCCGAGGCGAACTGCGTACCAATAGGACAGAGCTTTAGACCCAATTTTGACCTCTACTTTGGAAAGGGATCCCTGCCCAAAAAAGCTGCTGCCATTCTCTAACCCAGAAACGGCAAAATCCATCTTGCTGATAGCAATTTTCTCGAGTTTGTGCAGTTTGAGTCGAGATCTAGACCTGCTG
This sequence comes from Synechococcus sp. R55.2, assembly GCF_047462075.1. Classification (NCBI taxonomy): domain Bacteria; kingdom Bacillati; phylum Cyanobacteriota; class Cyanophyceae; order Synechococcales; family Synechococcaceae; genus Synechococcus; species Synechococcus sp. R55.2. Next base: position 11,359 of record NZ_JANSIH010000381.1, on the reverse strand, counting down.
AAGTTGAGATGGCCAATCTTGGCTGGTATCCAAAACCTTTAAAAAAGGCCGTTCCGACTCGGAAAAATCCTGCCAGTGGGCCTGCTGTTGGGAGAGCATCTCGGCGGTGGCATCGGCAATGTCGGCAGAGGGCTGCTGATCCCCATCGATGCAGCCGGCTGGGGCCAAGAGGGGCTGAGGAGCTGAGCTACGGCGTTGTAGGCGCTCCCGCAAAACAGGTTCAGGGGCGTAGCAGTGGAGGATGCGCAGTGGGATCCCTTGGCGTTGGGCCTGATCAATGGCCATCCCCCGCAGCGCCTGCCGGTCGAACTTGGCGTCCAGAATCACGGTGTAGCCTTCCTGGGCCAGCTCTACTCCCAACTGCACCAAGCGGCGGTAGGTTTTATCGGTCATCTCCGGGGTATAAACCTCCGGCCCCCCCCGTTGCCGCAGAGGGATCCCGGCCAAATGCTTGCGCACCGCATCGGAGCGAATGTGAATGGCTCCCCGCTGACGGGCCAAGTGGCGGGCTACCGTGCTTTTGCCGGATCCCGACAATCCCGACATCAGGAACAACTGCCCCCGCTTGGGGAGGGTGTATTCCCAGGCAAGACGGTAATAGCGGGCGGCGGTGCTAAAGGCTGTGGCCTTGGCTTCCTCTGCTGCAGTGGGATCCTCCAGCAAAAAAGAGGTGACCTTGGCCCGCACGTAGGCCTGCCGATTGAGGTAAATAGGCAAGATCTTCAACCCTTCCCAATCTCCGGTTTCTTCCAGGTAGGTGTTCAAATAGGCGTTTCCCAGATCGGGGCGATGGCGGGCATCCAAATCCATCACCCCATAGGATATGTCGTACATGACATCCACAAAGCGGAAGGCTTCATTAAACTCGATGCAATCAAAAAGCAGGATCTTCCCTTCCCAAAAACAGATGTTGCCTAGGTGCAGGTCTCCGTGGCATTCACGAATGCGGTTTTGTTCTATTCTTTGTTGAAACAGCTCCTGCCGCTCAGCAAAAAAGCGATCGGTGTAGGCTTGGGTTTCTCGATATTGCTGAGCTGTTTGTGGGCCGCCGACGTAGCGCTGGGTTTGGGCGTAATTCTCGTCAAAGGCTTCTCGCACCCGTTCTGGCCGGCCAAAGCTGCGGATGTAGTCGTTGGTCTCGGTTTGGGCATGAAACGTCGCCACCACCCGCCCCAGCTCCTCCATCAAGGACGGCGTTAGCTCTCCCCGCTCAAACAGGTTGCTGAACAGTTGCTCTTGGGGAAATTGCCGCATTTGCAGAGCGTATTCTATGGGCTCGCCGCTGCTGTTGAACTGAAATCGGCCATCGGTCTGGACAATGGGCAACACTTGCAGATAAAGGCCGGGAGCACCGCGCTGGTTCATGCGCAGCTCTTCTTGGCAAAAGTGGCGCCGCCTCTCCAGGGTGGTGAAGTTCAAAAAGCCAAAGTCCAAAGGCTTTTTCACTTTATAGGCATAGTCGCCTGTCAGCAGAATATAGGAAATGTGGGTTTGAATAAGCCGAATGGGATCCTGTACCGGATGAGGGTAGAAGGCGGGATCCAGCATCGCTTGGATCAAGGGGGGCAGGTGGGTATCGACCATGAAAAACGATAGAGATGGAAAAAGGGCTTGGACGGGGATCCCTATCTTCCGCCGACAGAGCAGATTGTCCTCCACCTATTCCTTAAAGGGCAAGGCGGCTTCTTGGGGGGAAAGACGAATGAGGCTGATCCCCTGCTGAATTAGCGTATCTTGAGCAGCACCGGAAAGAGCGTAGGGCCAGACCAGATATTTGGTGTTGATGTAGTCTTGTCCGCGCTTGGCCAGGTTCACCTGTTCCGAGAGCATGCGCACGTCTGGCCCGCGGCTGATAGTGGCTTCGGCCCGGCGAATGCGCTGCATCAGTTGGCTGAACAGCTCTTGGGGCTGCTGCACAAACACCACAATGGCCAAGTCACAGGGGTTGTAATAGTTGCCGATGCCGCAGAGGAGCAGGGCTTCGCTGGAGAGAACAAGGGTTTCTTGATCCCCCAGAGCCACCACCGGATACAGAAAGGTGCGCACATCCTCCAGTTGCCAGTGGTTAAAAGAGTGGCTATCTACCTCCCCCCGCACCCAAGAGGAGATGGCAGGAAAAACTGCTTCGCTCAACAGTCGATAGGCCGTCTGGGGTCGCCCTAGCCAGCAGAGGGCATTTTCGTAGAAGCTCTCGTTCTCCAGCAGGTGGGGGGTGAGAGGAGCAACCATGGGCAGATCCTCAACGGGCTTTCTCCAGCATGCCTACTCGGGGATGGTTAAGGCAATTTTGCCCAGAACGGATCCCTGCTCCAGCAACCGGTGGGCGGCAGCCGCTTCGGCCAGAGGAAAGGTGTGGCTGAGCTGGATCCGCAGTTGGCCTTGGTCGATGAGGCGGGCACATTGCCTGAGGATTTCCGCCTGATTTTGTTGGGCGTTGGTCAGGCTTTTCAGCATCGGGGTGAGCATCAGCTCAAATCCCACCCGCAAGTTGCGGTCGCGAGCCACCCGCCAGTCGATCTCTGGGGCCGGGGCCAGCAGGGTGACGATATCTCCGTACACGCGCACTGCGGGGAAGGTCTGCTCCAATAGCTTGCCGCCCAAGGTATCTAGGGCAAGATCCACCCCCTCTCCCCCTGTCCAGTCCAAAACGGCGCGCACAAAGTCTGTCTGCCGGTAGAAGATGGGCAAGCCGGCGCCTAGGGAACGGACAAACTCCGCCTTTTCCGGGGTGCTCACGGTGGTGGCCACTTTGGATCCCCGCAGACGGGCCAGTTGGATGGCCACATGGCCAACTCCACCCGCTCCCCCGTGGATGAGCACACTTTGGCCGGCCTGGAGACGTCCCCGGTCGTACAGCGCTTCCCAGGCGGTGATCAGCACCAGCGGGGCAGCGGCAGCTTCTGCAAAGCTCAGAGTTCTGGGCTTGGGGGCCACAAAACGCTCGTCCACCACGATCAGCTCAGCGTAATTCCCCGCCTGCTTGCCCAGACCCCCGTGGCAGAAGTACACCTCGTCTCCCACCGCAAAGTGCCTAACTCCGGATCCCACAGCTTCCACAATGCCGGCACCGTCACACCCCAAAATGGCCGGCATCTCTTCTGGATAAAAGGTGCCCCGTCGCCGCAGCTTGGTGTCGATGGGGTTGACGCCGGCTGCTCTCAGGCGGATGCGCAGCTCCCGCTCACCGCGAATCTGAGGTTCAGGTACTTCTCGAAGCTGCAGAACCTCTGGCCCGCCGGGCACACTCATGACTACGGCTTTCATGCGCTCAAGTTGATCAGTTCCAGTTGGATTGAACCGCTCAAAGGATGCAAGGTAGAGTTTGTTCCAGTGGTGAGGAGATTGGCGGTGTTGCTTTGCAACACTGCGGAGTCTTGCAGACGCTCTCCGTCCATTCTAGAGTCAGGCGTTACGCTACACCCCCAGCTCAAAGCCCGCATTGTGCGGAAAGGGCTGTGTCGAGAAATTCCCGAATTAGGGGAAGCACTTGTTCCCCATGCAAGGCAGGGATGGCGTGGCCGGCCCCGGCCAGGATCTTGAGCTGAGCCCCAGGGATCCCTTCGGCATAGGTTTGGCAGTGCCAGAGGGGAATGGTGTCGTCCTGTTCGGCGGCGATCACCAGGGTGGGGGCCTGAATGTGTTGGAGATAACGTTCAACCGTATCGACGGCAGCTTGCGGGCGCAGACGTTGTCGGAGAAATTGCCGAGCGACCGGCTGCTGACGCAGGGATCCCCGCAACCACAAGAGCTGGGCCAGCTTGTCTTCCCAATGCCACCAGCGGGCCAGCGGAGCGATCGCCCGCAACAGCCAATCCACCCAAGCGCTTTCCCAGAGCAAGGGCCGCAAATGGTTGTAGCGTCTCACAAAGCTGTCGTCGCGGATCCCGGCAGGAGCCAACAAAACCAACCCCCGCAGCGGATACCGCACGGCGTAAGCTGCCGCCACCCATCCCCCAAAGGAATGGCCCACCAAAACCGGAGCAGCTAGGCCCAGCCTTTGGACAAATCCGCGCACAAACTCTACTTCTGCAGCGATGTCGTAGTGCAAGGCCGGTTGGCCGGACTGCCCGAACCCCAGTAAATCCAAGGCAATGCAGCGATATTCGTCTCCCAACCCTTGCATCAGCGGCCACCAGTTGGCATGAGTGGCCATAAAGCCATGCAGAAACAGCAGTGGGATCCCTTTTCCCCAGTCTCGATAGGCAGCCCAGCAGGACTCTGCCCCTGCGATGTTCAACCCTTCCAATTTCACCCTGTGCAGCGGGATCTCTTGAACGCGGGCCTGTAACTCCGCCAAGCGCTGGGCCAGGGGGAGTCGTTCCAACAGCGTTTGCCTGGTCATCGGCTTGGGGTCAGTAGACACAGACAGATTCAGCAGATGCAGTTTCTTCCGGAGCAGCATTGGCTACAGCGAATGCACCTATACGGAAATATCTCTCGTATCTCTTTGAACAGGGATCCTGCTCAATCCACCGGAATCTACCTGGGATCCCATCAACTCGGAAAAGGCCGTAACGCATCGCAACTTAGCCGATCAACTGCAAATGGGGCGGGGGAGTTTTCAGCCAGTCTTGGCGGGTCAGCAGCCCTTGGAGGAAGCGGGTGGCTGCCTGCGATTGATAGCGCTCCGGGTTAAAAGCCAGCCAGAGGGTACGCCGTATCTGTAGCCCTTCCACCGCCAGCTTTTGGAACCGTCCCTGTTCCACATCGGATCCCACTGCCACCATGGACAGAAAGGCCACCCCCAAACCCGCCTGGACAGCATTTTTGATCGCTTCAATCGAGCTGAGTTCCAGCCGCACGTTCAATTGGGCAGGGTTGATGCCGTGGCGATTCAGTACCCGATCGATGGTTTGCCGGGTGGACGACTGGGGATCCAAGGTGATGAAGGGCAAAGCCAGCAGATCCACAAGAGCCGGAGAGTCGATGGCACACCCGGGAGCACCGACCAACACATATTCATCTTCCGCCAGAGCCATCACCTTCAAGTGCCGCTGCAGCTCAAAGGGGATCTCCCCGCCAACAATGGCCACGTCCAACTGGCCGTCCACCAATTTCTGGGCAATTCGCCGCGTGGATTGCACCAAGAGCTGTACGGAAATTTGTGGATAGCGGCGGTGATATTGGGCGATCAAAGAAGGCATGACATAGGTGCCCACCGTTTGGCTGGCCCCCAAAACCAGATGCCCCCGCTCCATTTCTTGCAAATCCGCCAGCGCCTCGATGGTTTCACGGCACAGCTTGAGGATGCGCTCGCTGTACTGCAGCAGCACTTTCCCGGCATCCGTCAACTCCACCTTGCGCCCACTGCGGTCGAACAGCACCACTCCCAACTGTCGCTCCAGGTTCTGCACTTGCAAGCTGACGGCAGGCTGGGAGACAAACAGGCTATCGGCAGCACGGCGAAAACTACCCTGCTGGGCAATTGCCCGCACGATGAGGAGCTGATCTAGAGTAAACGGCAACTCATCCGCCATAGGGAACTCCAAACCTCACAGTGGGATCCCTTACGTTTCCCTGAAAAGCTGGGCAGCCCGCGTTTGGAAACCCACACGAGATCATCATAAACAAGCGAGAAATCCCAAGAGAGCAGCTCAACCCTTTCCCGGCAGCTCGGCTCTGGGGGGTGACCAGCCAAGAGTGGAGAGGAGAGCTCAGAATCTTCGGGCTGTTTCTCTGCCATTCGGAGCAGCTATGCCCACAATACCTACCTCTCACCGACCGGCGGAAGATGGCTGTTGAGATTATTCTCAACAAACAGGCCGGCAATTCCAGCTCTGGGTTTGGCTTGGTCTCTAGCGAGGGCCGTAGGTTGTCCAATAGCCGCGTCCTTGTCTTTTGGCTGCATCGGCAGCTTCAGTAAGAATGGGGCCGTACTTCAAGCCATCGGTTTGTGGCGACAACAGGCCATGCCCCAAAAACAGCATTTCCTGGTTGATGAGGGTGTTGGCTTGCCAAACGTAGGCAGGCAAGGTGGGAGCAGGGGCTAGGGCAGGATCCAACTCCAAAAACACCTCACGTCCCAGCAGAGCAGTCTGCAGATATTGGCCAGCATTGTAAACTGCCAGAGGGGTTTGTCCGCGCAACTCTGTCCAGTTGGGGTTGATCGGGTCAGGCAAGGGATCGATCCCAATCAGTTGCACCAGCCGCAAATTCAAGTCTCCTTCAAGCTGAACAACCAGGGTGTTGTAGTTGACCACCCGAAACACGGTTGCACGTTTGAGGTCGCGCAGATCTGGACGCGCCACCAATGTTAAAGCCCAACCGGGCAATGTCGAGAATATCAAAGGTAAGGCCAGAAAGCTGCCCAGCTTGATCAGGCTCCGTCCATTGGATACAAGCGAGGATCTGGAGCGGGGGGAAGTCGGAGCAGAACGCAGGGATTTTTGCAGCATGGACTTTAGCCGTTGCATGGCGGACTTGACAATAGGGATGGTTCGCATGCTTGACCTTTGGATCTCACACCGCCCTCACACCGCCGCCTACTGGGCTTCAACGCGGGATCCGGCTCACCTGCCGTCACTCTACAAAAAATTGGGGCAGATGGGTCAGGTCTGGAAAATCTCTCTCGATTTTTGTCTTGATTTTTAGATGTGCTACCCATCCGGTCAGCAGTTGTCAGCGCTGACAACCTGTGGTTGGTCATTTCGATTCAAACTGGGACACTGTACCCACACCTAAAACATGCATGAAACATGCATGGGGCCACAGGGCTTTTCTCAGCTGCCCAGGCGTCTCACCCTAAACTGAAGTGACTAAGTCCTTCCGAGCAGCAGGATTGTCTTTTGGTCTTCTCTCTTTGCGAAGGAAAGGGGGAGTGCTTGGAAACCTTTTCAATTCAGTTTGAAACAATTACAGTTGTCCAACTCTCAAATCTCTCAAAAGCGCAGCCCCTAGAGGGTAGCAGGGTTCTTTTCGACTGCTTCGGACAAGAGGGAGTTGACCAGCACAGTTACCAACCCCAGTCGATTGCCCGCCAAAATATCCGTCAACAGGCGGTCTCCCACCATAGCCACTGCTTCTACCGGCAAGCCCATCTGGGCTACGGCCCGCCGCAAGGCCCGCCGTGAGGGTTTCCCAGCGCGGTGAATGTAGGGCAGGTTCAGGCTTTCTCCGATTTGTTGGATGCGGCTGCGATTGAGGTTGTTGCTCACCAGCCAAATTTGAAAGTGCGGGCGCAACTGCTCCAGCCAAGCAGCCACAGCGGGATCCACCTCAACCTGTCGGCTCGGCACCAGTGTACCGTCTACGTCAAAGATGATGCCTTTTACCTGCCAGGCCCACAGGTCTTCTGCCCGCAGCCGCAGGACGGTACCGGCTACTACTACATCCGGTTGCAGGAGCTTGAACCAAGGTTTGTGTACCATCCGCTCCTCGGCTAAGGACTGGGTTGAGGACTATGGTGGGATCCCTGGGCAGCTTGCCGACGCTCTTGAATAATTTGCAATTGGGCTGCCTCGTGCTCTGCTAGGGTTTTGCTGAAAACGTGGGTGCCATCGTAGCGGGCCACAAAGTAGAGATAGTCGGTTTGCTCAGGCTGCAAAACGGCTTTTAAGCTGGCCAAGCCCGGGCTGGCGATGGGGCCGGGGGGCAAACCCGGGTTGAGGTAGGTGTTGTAGGGAGAGGGGGTACGCACCTCCGCAAGGGTGAGGCGGCGGTCTGGGGTTTGCCGGATATTCAAGGCATACTCCAGCGTCGGATCGGCTCCCAGGGGGATCCCTTTCTTAAGCCGGTTCAGGAAGACACCTGCAATCAAAGCGCGTTCTTCCGGCACCACGGCCTCCCGCTCCACAATGCTGGCCAGGGTAACCCACTCGTGCAGAGACAGGGAAGTGGTGTGCTGGCGAAACAGGGGCAGGGCCACCGCGACAAATCGCTGCAGCATGGCGTCGACCACCATCTGGGCCTTTTCCCGATCCGGCAGGGATCCCTCCACCTGCTCGATGGGGAAAAGATAGGTGTCTGGGAACAGGTAGCCTTCTAGAGAGCTCAAGTGGGGGGGCAGCCAATCGAGGGGGGGAATCACCCGGGTCACGGCAATGAAGGCATCGGCTGCCAGCCAGTTGCGCTGGGCCAGAGCCTCTGCCATTTGCTCGATGCGCCAACCCTCCGGGATGGTCAGACGTCTTTGCAGGATCCTTCCCTGCCGCAGTTGCTGGGCCACGGCCAGCATGTCCTGGTTGGGATCCAAAGCGTAGGTGCCCGCCTGAAACACCCAGTCGCGCCCGAAGGTGCGGCTCCACAGCTCCCAAGCCAGAGCTGAGCGAATCACCCCTGCTTGGCGCAGTTTTTGCCCGATCAGACGGCTGCTGCTGCCCGGCTGGATTGTTACTTGGATCGGTTCTGGGCCGCCCACCGGCTGGAGCCAGGTCTGCCACTGCCAGTAGCCCAATCCCCCGACCAGAACCAACAGGAAAATCAAGCTCTGCAAAAGACGCCGACCCCAGCGTTCGCGTAAGCGTTGCGTAGCAACATGGGGTGACCTGGGTATAGCGCCTTGGGCAGCAGAGCATTTGGGCAAGACGGGATCCTTTTGGGCCGAATGCTGAACCTGATCTGTCATTGCCTTTCCCTCCAAACGGCCTGAGCACACCCTTGAGCCAGGCTATCCTTCGGACTCAATCCTGGCTAGGGCGTCGCCGGACTCTCAAGGCCGATTTCCCCCCTAACTTGGGATCAACTCTCCTGGGCTGGGGATCCCGTTGTTCTCGACCGTCCGCTGTCCGATCCAAGTGCCGATGGGTTCTCCCTGCACCACTCGATAAATATTGCCAGGGGTAGTCAGGTCAAAGACCACGATGGGCAATTGATTTTCCTTGCAGAGGGCGATGGCGGTGCTGTCCATAACCCGCAGATCGCGGTTCAGCACATCCTGATAGCTGAGGACATCGTAGCGGCGGGCCTGAGGGTGAGTCTTGGGATCCGCATCGTAAACTCCGTCCACCTTGGTGGCTTTGAAAATCACCTCGGCATCGATCTCCGCCGCCCGCAAGGCCGCAGTGGTATCGGTGGTGAAGAAGGGGTTGCCAGATCCTGCCCCAAAAATCACCACCCGCCCCTTTTCCAGGTGACGAATGGCGCGGCGACGAATGTAGGGCTCTGCCACCTCTTGCATGGCGATGGCCGTCTGCACCCGGGTGGGGATCCCGGCTCGCTCGATGGCATCCTGCAGGGTTAAGGCGTTGATGACGGTGGCCAGCATCCCTACGTAGTCGGCAGAAGCCTGATCCATCCCTTGGGCAGCCGCCTCTTTGCGCCCGCGCCAGATGTTACCCCCTCCCACCACAATCGCCACCTGCACACCGGCCCGTACCACTGAGGCCACTTCGCCGGCAATGGACTTCAAGACCTCGGGGTCGATCCCGTAGGGGCGCTCCCCCATCAGGGCTTCACCACTCAACTTCAGTAGAATCCGTCGATATTTCATGCTTATCCGCTCCGGCCCACCCCTGCATACGATAGCAGGTTTGTTGAACTAGCTCCGCTCACAGGATTGACCGACAGAGCATCTCGACAAAAACAACCTTACTGCTGTTCTTCGCCAGCGCTGGCCTCGTTGTCGCGGGGGGCAGAACGGAAGCGGCGGCCATTGCGAGCACGACTTTTTTGGAACTGTTTGGCATATTCGCGGTTGCGCTCGGCTTTTTCCCGCTTCAGATTGCGTTTTTTGGCCATGCTGGTTTTCCTGACCGGTTGTCCGGACTCAAGTGAAGGTCCTCAGTTTGAAGTGTCAAAGTGAGGCGCTCTTAATCCTATCACGCTTTGCCGAAGCCATCCTGAAGCCCTCTGCTCAGCCGGCTATGGGCAGGGATCCCCACAACAAGACTAGGCCCATCACAACAAACCCCACGCCTGCCAGGGTTTTGATCCAGCGAGGTGGGATCAGGCGGGCCACCCAAGCTCCTGCCCACACCCCAATTAGGCTGGTGCTGATCAAAGCAGCAGCAGCGCCCAAAAAGATTACCCCAGCGTTTTGCGAGCGGGCACTGAGGAGCAGGGTCGCCAATTGGGTTTTATCGCCCATTTCGGCCAGCAGAATCGAGCCAAAGCTCACTAGGGCGGCCCGTCCGGCCATTTGCCGCAGCAAAAAAGACGGGGTTCGGCTGTCGTTGTCTTGGATCAACACGTTCCTCGGTTGTTCTCCACTCTGTCCTGCCGGGTTGGCATCGGCTGCTCAGGGAGGCTAGCCTTCTGGGAGATTATCCCCTCGCCACTCCTGCCATAATACATAGCCCCCGATCATCAGGAACCCTGCACCCGCCAACCATTGTAGCCAGCCCGGGGGAATGACTTGGCCCAGACCTTCTCCCAGCACCACGCTGAAAAAACTGGCGGTCACTAAGGCACCGGCGGAACCGAAAAAGATCGCCCAAGGAGATTGGGATTGGGCACTCATGAGCAAGGTTGCCAACTGGGTTTTATCGCCCATTTCCGCCACAAACACGGTTAAAAAAGTAACAAGCCAGAGCTGCAGCGGGGATCCCTCTGGGAGATTGCCGTCGGAAGAGGGGGGGGTAGTGAGGGGCAGTGCCGTCGGAGGCCCAGTACTGGGGGCGGGAGACAAAGCCAAACTCTCCCTGGCGGGCTGGAAATCCACAGCGGATCCATCCCCGTAGAGATAGTGCTGCCCAACGGCCAAGAAACCGAAACAGAGAGCCAAGGACAAGGCAATCAACCCCAAGCCCAGGGCCATTTGCCCCTGCCAAGAACGCGGCGAAGCCATGGCGTCAGACCCTAACCACCGACATGCAGCTTATCCTGTTTTCAGCCGCTTCTGGAGGAGACAAGGGCGCTAGAGTAAACGCTAGAGTAAAAGAATCAGGGGCGTTGGCCGAGCGGTTTAGGCAGCAAACTCATAATTTGCCTTACACAGGTTCGATCCCTGTACGCCCCATGGGGAGGATCCCTGCCGGACGAGGTTTCTGGGTTGAGGGCTGTTGAAGCCCAGTTTCAAAGACGGGGGTTCAGCTCTGTGCGGGATCCCGTATCTCCAGAGCGAGGGATCCAACGCTCAGGCAAGGTGGCAGGGGATCCCCATTGGGACTGGAGCTGGCTGAGGAATTGTCCCTGCTGGGTGCGAAAGCCGACCAGATCGGATCCGCCATTCATCAGGGCAAACCAAATGTCCCCCTGCGCGGTTGGCAATACACCCGCCAAGGTGCTGACGCTCCTCAGGGTGCCCGACTTGGCGATCAAGATCCCCGGTAACAGCCGCCGTTCCAACACCCCCACATCCTGGCCGACGACGGCAAAAGCATCGGCAAGAGAGAGCCCCTGCTCCTCCAGAAGAGATTGGATCGCTCGAAGCAAAGCTACATTGGCCCGCGGCGAAATGCGGTTTTCCACCCCCAACCAGGAG
>NZ_JANSIH010000380.1:0-3130 GCF_047462075.1 Synechococcus sp. R55.2 | reverse complement strand
CAGGCTCCTATCGCGAATGGGCTTGGATCACATGTAGGGCTCCCCCAGAGTGCAAGGTTTGCCGGATGGACTGCCACCCCTGCTGATGCAAATACTCGGGCAAATCCAGCTTGAGCAGCTCCCAAGCGGTCTCGGTTTCAAAAAGGGCCAGAAAGAGGGCCAGACCAGGCCAGATCAGGGGTTGCCGAGGCGCATGCAGATCCAGGATCAAGAGTCCTCCCCCCGGCTTGAGCACCCGCCACACTTCCCGCAGCACCTGCTCCAAATCTGCGAAGGACAATTCGTGCAGGGCTAAGCTGGTATGCACCCAATCAAAGCTGGCATTGGGAAAGGGCATATCCTGGGCAAAGGCTTCCACAAATTCCACCTTGGGGAGGCGTTTGCGGGCCGCTGCCAGGGCTCTTGGTGAAGCATCCAACCCAATAACCTGCTGGCTCAGCTCCGCCAACAGTGGGGTCACTTCAGCCGGGCCACAGCAGAGATCCAACACCCGATCCTGGGGATGAATCTGGATCCCTTGCATGGGCAATCTCCGCAACCGCTCATATCCGCCCACTGCCAGGGCAGCCCCGCGACTGATGCTGCGGTAAAGCCAAGGAAATTGATAGCTCCAATCCCGCAGGAAGGTGGCCATCGCCAGGGATCCCTCAGAGTCTTTTTCAGCCTACCTGACCTACATCCATTGCAAACTGGTTTGAGACATATGTTTTTCTGGATTTTCTCGGGGTTGGCTTGGAACTCTCCTCTGCCGGCAGTCGTCTAAGAAGACGAGGCGTTTTAGGCTTTTTTCTGTCTACCCACTGCTGCTCTATGACTCAGTTTGAGCTGCCTCCCTCCCCTTCCGAGAAACCTGGCCGGCACAGCTTGGTTTGGTTGGTGGCTGCTGCAGGTCTGACGGTCTTGCTCTGGCAGCTCCCCTGGGGCAACTATATCCTCTACCCCTTTACGATTCTGGCCACCTGGTTTCATGAGATGGGCCACGGCTTGACGGCAGTGCTGTTGGGTGGGAAGTTTCATCGTCTGGAGATCTATCCCGACGGGTCGGGGTTGGCCTTTCACAGTGGGCACTTGTTTTTGGGGCCGGTGGGTCGAGCTTTGGTGGCCGCCGGTGGGCCAATGGGGCCCCCAATGGCCGGGGCGGTTTTTATCCTGGCTTCTCGTCGTCAAGGTACGGCCCAGTTGGGGTTGTTGGCTTTGGGATCCCTGCTGTTGCTATCGACGCTGCTCTGGGTTCGCTCTCCCTTTGGCCTCCTGTTCCTCTTGGGTATGGGTTTGGGGATCCTGGCGGTAGCTCGCTGGGCCTCCCCCTGGCTGCGGGGCTTTGCCGCACAATTTTTGGGGGTGCAGGCCTGTGTGAGCACCTACCACCAGCTCGACTACTTGTTTACGGCCTCTGCCGTGATCAATGGGCAGGTGATCCACTCCGATTCCAGCCAAATTGCCCAAAACTTGTTCTTGCCCTACTGGTTTTGGGGAGGGGTGATGGCGGTCTCTTCTTTGGTGCTGCTGATAACCAGCTTGCAGCTGACGTTCCGGGACTAGCCGGCAGGGGGCAAAGCCGCAATTTTGGCAGTGATTTGTGTCACGCAAAAATCCGTCCTCCATCACTGCCCAGTCGAGAAAACCGCCGCTACAGTAATGGGCAAGAGGAGTGAGGAGCTGAGGAGTGGAGCATGTGGCGGGATATTATCGGGCTGGCCCTGGCGGCGACCCTACTGTTGATCAGCAAAACCGCCGCAGACACGCTGGGCCAAAGCCAGGTGCAGACTTTCACCGAACCTGAGCCAACGCCCCATTCTTTTCCGGTGGAGTGAGGTACTCAAGTCTGCTGACGGAGGTCGTAGCAGCGTTGCCGTTTTGTGCAACACTCATTCTAGAGTCTTTAAGGGCTCCGTCCGAGTAGCGCGGTCGCAGCAGCGTTGCGGAGCAATAACAGTAGGCTTGGGATCCCTGATGCGCATAGCCCTGTTTACGGAGACGTTTCTGCCCAAGGTGGACGGCATTGTTACCCGCCTCTGCCACACGGTGCGTCACCTAACCGCTCGTGGTAACTCGGTGCTCATCGTCGCGCCCCGGGGAGCCCCGCGGCGGTTTGCACGGGCACGGGTCTACGGGATCCCGGGGATGCCGCTGCCTTTGTATCCAGAGTTGAAGCTGGCTGCCCCCGGCCCGGCCATCGGCAAGTTGCTCAGCCGTTTCCGACCGGATGTGATCCACGTGGTGAACCCGGCAGTTTTGGGATTGGGGGGCCTCTACTACAGCCAGACGATGGGGATCCCGCTGGTGGCCTCCTACCATACCCATCTGCCGAAGTATCTGCAGCATTATGGGCTGGGCTTTCTGGAGGGGGTTTTGTGGAATCTCCTGAAGCTGGGGCACAATTTGGCGCGGGTCAATCTTTGCACCTCGACGGCCATGATGCAGGAGCTGAGCGCCCACGGCATTGAGCGGGTGCAACTGTGGCAGCGGGGAGTGGACACGGAGTTGTTTCATCCCCAGGCGGCCAGTTCAGAAATGCGGGCTCGGCTCACGGCGGGGCAACCGGAACGGCCTCTCTTGCTCTACGTGGGACGGCTTTCGGCTGAGAAGGAAGTGGGGCGGATCCGGGTCTTGTTGGAGCAGATCCCCCAAGCCCGCTTGGCTATTGTGGGAGATGGGCCAGAGCGGGGATCCCTGGAGCAACATTTTGCCGGCTACGATGTGGTGTTTACGGGCTATCTGCAGGGGGAGTCTCTGGCAGCGGCCTTTGCTTCGGCGGATTTGTTCGTGTTCCCCTCCCGCACCGAGACCTTGGGGCTGGTTCTGTTGGAAGCCATGGCTGCCGGTTGTCCGGTGATCGCCCCCCGCTGCGGCGGCATTACCGATGTGGTGGACAGTGGGCGCAATGGCTTTCTGTTCGATCCCAATTCGGATAGCGACTTTGTCCAGGTTACCCAGCAACTCCTGAGCAGCGTCGGGCAGCGACAGCTCTTCCGACAGCAAGCCCGCCAAGAGGCAGAACGTTGGAGCTGGTCGGCAGCCACCCAACAGTTGGAAGGCTACTACCGGGCTGTTATTGCCGCCGATTAGCGGTGCGGAGCATGACTCTAGTCAATAATAAGCTCAACTATACTGAAAATAATGTATAATA
>NZ_JANSIH010000379.1:0-510 GCF_047462075.1 Synechococcus sp. R55.2 | reverse complement strand
GATAAATGTCTTGGCCAAGCTGCTCGACAGCCACGTCGCCGTACCAGTTGGCCTCGCCCAGTTCCAAACAGCCGCCTCCAAGCGGAATAGCGTTTTGTTGCCGCATTTGGCTAAATAGAACGTATTCGATGGCAGTGATAGCCATGGATCTCTCCTTGTTTAAAGGAAGTTGCAGCGGCGGCATGGCTCTACCTGCAGACGGTTGTCCACCGTCGCGCGCAGTCGGCGAAAGCTTGGGCTGTTGTAGATGTCGAGGACATGCTGGTCCCGAACGTTGCCTATGGGGTAGCGTGCCTGGCCATCGGCGCAACAGTGGGCTACCACACCCGTTGCCGTGATTGATATGTCAAACCAGCGAGTGCAGGCTATGGGCGGTGCCGTGGGAGGCGACACATCGACCTGGCCAAGCCAGTTCATGCGCGGAAAAATGCTAACTTCGAACAATGGATACGTTGTCCTTACCCAGGTAATGAAATCCTCATCAGCTGCTGTGCCTTCTCCAACACGGGA
>NZ_JANSIH010000378.1:0-3145 GCF_047462075.1 Synechococcus sp. R55.2 | reverse complement strand
GTCTGGATCTCCACTGGTACCTGCGCCAACTGGAGCAGGTGCTTATTGAAACTGTGGCCCACTTCGGCCTACAGGGGGAGCGGATCCCTGGCTTGACAGGAGTTTGGGTGCAGGGCCGCAAAGTGGCGGCCATCGGCATCAAGGTTTCCCGCTGGGTGACCTACCATGGCTTTGCCTTGAATGTCTGCCCCGATCTGTCGGCCTTTGAGGCGATTGTGCCCTGTGGGATCCCCGGCCGACCTGTGGGATCCCTGGTTCAGTTTTGTCCCCGAGTAACGATGGCGGCAGTGGCCCCGGTGGTGGTGAAGTCCTTTTGTCAGGTCTTTGGGCTGCAAGCTCAGGAAGTTTCCTTATCAGAGTGGTTGGGAGAACGCAAGTCTCTAAAGACTCAAGGCTAATCCACCCCCAACTGGCGCAGCAGTTGTTGCGTGATGGTTCGGTCGGCAAAGTTGCCACTCTTGGAGAAGAGAGCCAACGCCTGGCGAAAGTCGGCCATCGCCGCTTCTCGATCCCCCAGTTGCAGGTGGGCCACGCCGCGGCTGAAGTAGGCTTCTGGGATCCCTGCATTCAACTGAATGGCCCGCTCCGCATCGGCCAGAGCTTCTTCCGGCTGGCGCAACTGGTTGTAGACGTAGCTGCGGTTCACATAGGCCGGCGCATAGGTGGGATCCAACTGCACCGCCCGATCCAGATCCGCCAGGGCAGCTACGGGATCCCCCCGCAGCAACTTGAGGGATCCCTGCCAGTTGAACTCGGAAGCGGTGTTTGGGGCCGAGGTCTTCTCAGGAGGAGGTGGGAAGGCAGGCAAAGAGATGGCAGGGGCAGGAGCGAGGAATGCTGCCAAGAAACCTATCAGAGCTATCCTTCCCCATCGACACTTGATTGTGCTCCGCACCGCTAATGACGTCCTCTTCGGATCCCGAACTAGTTCAATATAGACCGTCGGCGAGAGGGGCAACCCCCTGCACTTAACTTGCAAGGGGTGCGGGGAGCTACAAGTTCCGCGCTCTGGCGGGAAAGTCAGGGTCGAGATACCGACTCCTCTGCCAAGTCGTTCTGTGACGCGGGGCAGGAATGCCCAATGGCAAGGTTGGGAGGCCCAAGCTCTATTGGCTAGAGTGAGGGCGGGGGGATGTTACAAGGAAAGCTTCTGGAATAGATGAGCCACCGGCAGGGCAAATCCTGGAATAACCTCTTCACCTTCTAGAAGATCAACCGATTTCAGGAGGCGGTCAGGCTCTTGAGAGCTGCGATACACCAGGACGTAGTGCTCGCTGGGGTGAACCAGCCAAACCAGGCGGCTGCCATTTTCAAAGTACTCCACCAGCTTGTCATGAATTTCTTCAACCGTATTGCGGGGGGAAAGCACTTCAACAGCCAGATCTGGAGCGCCTTCCAAAAATCCTGTGGGCAGTTCAGCCATGCCCTGCAAGCGTTCTTTAGCAAAAAAAGAGATGTCAGGGGAGCGCCAATTTCCACTCTTCATCTTAAAAGCAGTGCTGGAATCTAAAACGATCCCCAGCTTGTTGGACAAAACGTAGGGGGTCAAAGCTGCCAATAGGAGGCTGCAGACATAACCATGGAGTGCCCCCGCGCTTCCCATATCAATTGGCTTCCCATCAACAATCTCGTAGCGATGTCCCTCCCTGGACAACGCCATGAATTCTTCGGCTGTCCAAGCTCTTTTTCCCTGAGTTGGCACAGCTCCGACGGTCATCTGCAAACTCCTTGCTGCTCCTTCGACACCGCAAGCCAAGCCCGCAGGGATCCCCCAGCGGCTTTTCCTCGAGGGGGGACGCCAAAGGCTAAAATAGCCTAGCTCATCCTACTGTACCGACGGAAAAGGCACCTTGATCGAGCGCTACACTCTGCCCGAAATGGGCCAGATTTGGTCCACTGCCCACAAGCTCCAGACCTGGCTGCAGGTGGAGCTGGCCGTCTGTGAAGCGCAAGCGGAGCTGGGGCGGATCCCGCAAGAAGCCCTGCAGGAGATCAGAGCCAAAGCCGCCTTTGACCCGGCGCGGGTTTTGGAAATTGAGGCGGAAGTGAAGCACGATGTTATTGCCTTCTTAACCAACCTCAACGAGCACGTGGGCGAGGCAGGGCGCTACATCCACCTGGGCCTGACCAGCTCGGATGTGTTGGATACGGCCCTGGCCCTGCAGCTTGTGGCCTCGGTGGAGATCTTGCAAGCTCGCCTGGCCGACCTCATCGCTGCTATCCGCGACCAAGCTCGGCAGCACCGCTACACCCTCATGATCGGCCGCACCCACGGTGTTCACGCCGAGCCGATTACCTTTGGCTTTAAGCTGGCAGGGTGGCTGGCCGAGTGCCTGCGCCACCAAGAGCGCCTAGCTCGCCTGCGGGAAGTGGTGGCGGTGGGCAAGATCTCTGGCGCCGTGGGCACCTACGCCAACGTGCCTCCCCAGGTGGAGCAGTTGGCCTGCGCTCGCCTGGGCCTGAAGCCCGATACAGCCTCGACACAGGTAATCTCGCGGGATCGCCACGCTGAATACGTGCAAACCTTGGCTTTGATTGGCTCTTCGCTGGAGCGCTTTGCTACTGAAATCCGCCACCTGCAGCGAACAGAGGTACTGGAGGCTGAGGAGTACTTTGCCCCCGGCCAAAAGGGATCCTCTGCCATGCCCCACAAGCGCAACCCCATCAAATCTGAACAGCTAACCGGGATTTCCCGCCTCCTGCGGGGGTATACCCTTCCGGCTCTGGAAAACATCCCCCTTTGGCATGAGCGGGACATCTCCCACAGCTCGGTGGAGCGGGTTATCCTGCCCGATGCCTCCATTCTCTGCCACTACCTGCTGGTGAACATGGCCGACCTGGTGCGCCACCTGCAGGTTCACACCGGCAACATGGAGCGCAACCTCAACATCTATGGCGGCGTCATCTTCAGCCAGCAGGTGCTTCTAGCCTTGGTGGAGAAGGGCTTGAGCCGGGAGGAAGCTTACCGCCTGGTGCAGGAAAATGCTCATCGCGCCTGGAACCAGCCGCAGGGGGACTTTCGCGCCAATCTGCTGGCGGATCCCCGAGTGATGGCCCACCTGAGCGAGGCAGAACTGCAGGCTTGTTTTGATCCGCGGCGCCACCTAACCCATTTGGACGAGATCTTTGCCCGCCTGGGCATTTG
>NZ_JANSIH010000377.1:0-514 GCF_047462075.1 Synechococcus sp. R55.2 | reverse complement strand
CCGAGAAATCGAGTTTCCATTAATTCCACTTCCCCGAAGGGAAGCGACTCACTATGTGAACTTGGATAGTCCAAGAAATGTATTGTTTCCATTAATTCCACTTCCCCGAAGGGAAGCGACTCGGATCTCGCGCTGGGCGTCGGCTTTGGCCCGCAAGTTTCCATTAATTCCACTTCCCCGAAGGGAAGCGACACCAAAATACAGGCACGCTATTGTTTGGGATCCCTCGTTTCCATTAATTCCACTTCCCCGAAGGGAAGCGACGAGGAATGGCCCGCGTTAGACAGGCAGGCACTCGAGTTTCCATTAATTCCACTTCCCCGAAGGGAAGCGACTATTTCACCTGGGGTTCAAGTCACTGGCAGAGTATGGTTTCCATTAATTCCACTTCCCCGAAGGGAAGCGACCAGGATTTGGTTCGTCCCTGCAGTAAAGAGTCGGCGTTTCCATTAATTCCACTTCCCCGAAGGGAAGCGACTATACACTGGTAGTCGACTAGCCATCCCTACAGCGG
>NZ_JANSIH010000376.1:0-19474 GCF_047462075.1 Synechococcus sp. R55.2 | reverse complement strand
GAGCGCTTAGTCTCCAACAAAATGCGGTACGAACTGAAGAGCGGTGTCTACGAGTCGCTGAAAAAAGAAGATGGGCCATTATTCCAACCAAGGAGGGGTATGGAACACCGTTGCCCGTCTTCACCAGGAGCTTAATATCATCTCCCCGACCAGCGCCCTCAGCGCTGCTTATGAGGCTTACGAGCAGGAGATCGAAGAGTTCCGCAAGGACATCACCTACGTTGAGGGGGCAACTGGCCTAGCCATTGCCCTGGATGGCCGTGTGCGCTCGCTGGATCTCTTTGGAACGGCGCAAACATGTAGCCGGCTGTGGCCTCGCCTGGTGGCCGGGCTGTCCCTAGAGGCTCTCCGCAAAACGAGTTCGCCAACCAAGGCCACTGTTGAGGATGTTCTCCAGTACTGGACTGACGTAACTCAATGGCCCTGGGAAGCCGTGACCACAGTGGGCGAAGGTCAGGAGTACCGGGCAGAGTCTCAGCGGGGCGACCAAGGCTCAGCTCTGTTCTATGATGGCAAGGTGGTTTATCTTTCAGCAGTCTCTCGGCAGTAGTGCCAGGCTTCTCACCTAAGCTGGTTCCCCCTTTGGGGGATCCCTAGAAATTGGAAGAAAAAGAAAGAAATTGGAAAGAAAAAACATCCTGAGTTAGCTCGGTCACCGCCTGTTTGGCTTCCTGGCGGCCTCGGCAATACCGCTCTAACCGCTCGCTAACGGAGATGGGATCCCCAACGGTTACATGAACCCCCCGCCAACCTAGGCGGGGGCGGGCCGGGTAGGATTCCCCTCGGAGGCGGGCCAGCACATCAAATAGGATGAGGGCGGTTTCCGCCAGCCGCTCAAAGGAGGGTTTGCTCAGCAGATACTCTTCCTCCACCGCCACGCAGCTTTCCACCAAGCGCATGTGCTGTAGGTAGAGCATTGCCTGGTGGGCCTTCCAGTCCAACAAACCCCGCTGCAGGGGAGACAGGGATCCAGGATGCCGCAATTCTTCTCGGTAAATCTGGATCCAGGCGGCTTCTTCAATGCGGCGGCAGCGGCTGTTCCAATCCCCCTGGGGAGATAGGCCAAAGTAGGTCTCTGCGGTTTCCAGGGCTCTGTGGAGCAGCCGCTCCAGGCGAGCGTTAAAGTGGCCAGGGGCTAGCCTCTGCTCTATCCGTGGTTCTTCTTCATCTCTCCCAGAGATGAAGGGAGGTAGGTCGTAGAAAGCTTCCAGTTGTCCCAGGAGATGCTGGGCTAGGCGGCAGATCCGCTGGGTGTAGCGAAGGTTGGGGCTCCTGGAGGATCTTGGCTCTGGCTTCGGAGGCGTCAACCCACTCAGGTGCTCAAGGCGCGCCAGCAGGCGCTCCAGCTTCGTCCAGGAGGGATCCGTGTAGTAGTACCGAATGCCAATGGGCAGCAAAATGACGGTCTCTGAGCGACCAGCTTTGGCCAGGTCCTCGGCGCACCAAAAGCACAGCTGAGCCATTCCCGGTTCCAGGGGATTGATCCGTTCGCTGTGGCCGTTGGTGGCTCCTTCTGGGGCGATTGCAAAGGGAAATTGCCCATCCAGGAGCAGTTGCCGGGCCGCCTTTAGCGCCACCCGATCCACCCTCCGACCGCGGCGTATAGGGATCCCGCCCAGGCGAGACAACAGCCACCCCAGCCATTCCCCTCCCCAGAGGGGCATGCCCCGGTCGTAGAGAAAATGGGCGTGAAGGGGTTCTCGAAGGCGGATCCCTTGTCGACGGGCGGCTTCGGGCACCAGGCGAGATAGAACGTACAGGCCCACCAGCGGGTCATCCACCTCCACATGTCGGAAAGCCAGGACTAGGCGAATTTGACCCTCCTGGAACTGGTGGTAGAGCCGCGCCAAGATCTCCGCCCCTGTGGCCTCGATTTTGGCAATGCCGGAAGGAAGCCAGCGCCGCACCCTCACCCGCAAGAGCAGGGGCAGGATCCCGTGGACGAGCCGTAGCACCCAGGCGCTATAGGCGGGCGGAATAAAGTCGAGGGGAGGACGGGCAAAATGGGGCGGTGGTGACAAGAGCAAGATTTGTTCCCAAGGTAGCTCAAGAGAAGAAGTGTAGTTAAACGCAAATCAGATTCATATCCCATCGCTCAGATTATTCATCAAGTCGCTACAGAGATCACTGGATATGCAGCCATTCTCAATCAATAATCAATATCAACAATATCAATGATTGAGATCCTTCCCCTGAGACCCCACGCCGTCGGCGCAACCGCTCTCTACTCTCCTCAAGCCCCCGACCCCTCTCTCACAAGGGGAGATGAGAGTTGGGAATCGTGGCCATGTCGTGCCCTTTACATTGCTTTCTTTGTCTTCCGTTGCAGTGAAGACGCTCTCTTCTCTCTACTTTCGTCTCTTAACTCAAGGTGGCTACAGGCTGGGCCTCTGCCAAGAGCGCCTGAGTTTGCAGGTCGGTGATGGTGACCAACAAGCGCCGCGAGCTATCAATGGCAAATTCGACGCGAAGGCGATCCTCTCCCACGCGGCCAGGGGGCTGCAAACGGGCCAGACAAACCGGTAAGGACTCCGTCTCGCTGAGGCGAATGGGCAGGGATCCAAGAGGAGCTAGGGATCGGAAATCGGTTTGCCGGGTGAGCTGCCGGCTGCTCATCCGCCCCAGCTCGTCGTAAACCACTTCCGACTGGACTACCTGGGCCACTTCTCCCACCTCTAGGCGAATCTCCGTTTGTCCGTCGTTGGCCACTTGCAGGATCAAGGGCTCAGCCCGTCGGCAGGGATAGGGGCTGCCCTGTTCGAAGAGGGGGTAGTAGATGTAGCTTTTCTGCAAGGGATCCCAGAGGCGGAGGGCATAGCTGTGGTGCAGGCGATCCTCCAGCTTCACCTGGCGGCCCACCTGCAGGGCGCCCAGGGCCACAGCATCGAAGGGGCGTTCGCAGCGCACTTTCTTTTTGCCGAAGTAGGAGCGCAGCAGCTCTTGAACTGCTGGCAGTTGGGAGCTGCCTCCTACCAAGAGCACCTGCTCAATTTGGTTCTTGCCCAATCCCCTCGCCTGGGCGGTGAGGAGAACGTCGTCTAGGCACTGGCGGATTTGATCCAAAAGCTGACGAGCTTCCAGGATCTCTTCCAGCTCCTGCCGGCTTAACTTCAACTCATGGGCAGTGAGGGCTTCGTCGTCAAACCAACTGCCCACCGCTTCCATCTGAGTGGAAAGGGCGATCTTGAGCTGTTCCGCCTGCTCCAGGAGGTTGAGCCAGCCCAGAGCTCCAATTTGCTGTCGGCTTAGCCCCAGTTGCTGCAGTAGGTAGTCGGCAATCCAAATGTCGATGTCCACCCCGCCCACATAGGCATCGGCCTTGGCGATCACCTCCGCTTTGAGGACAGGGCTACCCGCTTGGGGAGCGAGGGTGCGCACCAAGCTGAGATCCAAGGTACCGCCGCCGAAATCCACCACCAGCACTAGGGATCCCGGCTGGCCAACCGCATAGCCCAGGGCTGCTGCCGTGGCTTCATCGACAATTTGAACGGGATCCCAGCCACAGGCACTGGCCACTCCCCGCAGCCAATTGAGGTAGCGCTCAAAAGAGCCGACAGGGGCGGTGAACACCAGCTGTTGCGGCTGCAGGTGTTCTTTCGGGACAGCTTCCATCACCGTCTGCAAAAAAGCTTGGGCCACCCTCTCGGCGTCGTAGCGCTCTCCATCTAGAACTCGCGGCGGAGGGACAAACTCCGCCACCAAGTCCCGCTTAAACCCCTGAAACAGCCGTTGCGGATCCACTGCCCCCCACCGACCGGCGCGCACGGTTTCCCCCACCAGGAGCTGGCCTTTTCCCTTCACGTAGACCAAGCTGGGAATAGCCGAGTGGTCCGGGCGAGAGAGGCCGGGAAGAGTGAGGAGACGGGGCACTGCTTGGGCGGGATCCCAAACTGCCACCACCGTGTTGCTGGTGCCAAAATCAATGGCTAGGGTCGCTTTGGGGGCAGGTGCCATCAGCTCAATCCTCCAGGCAGGGAACGGCTGACTTTGGCTGGGCAGAGGATGTGGTCACCGCGGCGGTAGCCGACAAAGCGAATGTAAACGGGATCCCCCTTTTGAATATCCAGCTGATCCGGTTGATGCAGTTGCGGATCAAAGGGGACGGACTCCAGGGGGTTGCCGATGGGCTCATACCCCCAGCGCTGCAGCAGAGCGTCTAAGGAGCGAAACAGAGCTGTCACGTTTTGGGCCGGCCAATCGGGCTTGCGCTGGGCAATCTGGCGGACAGTGGGGTAGCTGGTGAGCAACGGCTGCAGCAGAGAGAAGAGGACTTCTGAGGAATCGGTGGATTCCATTTTGTCATTCCCGTTGAGGCGCAGCAGGGATCCCAAATCCCACTGCAGAGCGGCAGCCAACTTTTGCAGTTGCTCCAGGCGCAGGGATCCCCACTTCCCTCGGCGCACCTGATCAAGGGCGCGGCGGCTGATCCCGGCCTGGGCCTGTAAAGCCCGCCAAGAAGACAGGCCAACAACCCGCATGCGTTCCTGCAGCCAACTATCCAGCGGTCTCTCGGCCATTGGGTTTTGCCAGGGATCCCTACGATCATGCCCCAACTTGGGTCTAGCTCAGGGATCGGCAAGGCGCAGGGAACGGGCTATAGCTTCCACATCTCGGTCATAGCGCTCGCGCCGGCTGGCCGGGTACACGAACTCAAAGCCAGCTTGCAGCGAAGGGCGGACAACTGTTTTGAGATAGAAAATCCGCTGGCCAAAGGGCTCCGCACCGCTGACACGAACGGGCTCGTAGCCGGAGACCACAAAGAAATCCCGGCCAACAGCTTGGTAAGTAACCCGGCGTTGGTTTTCCCGGCTGCGCTGCAGCTCTTCCTGCAGGGCGCTGGCGGGCGTTGCTTGAAAAATGTTGTACCCACCCCAAACGCGCAGCTCAGCCCCGTCTTGACCGAGGAACACTTGGCCGTCGCCATTGTCGGATTCCCCTTGCGGAATGAAGTCTGCCGGGTAGTGGATGCGGTAGCCAAAGCGGGCGTTGACGTAGGGCTGGAAACCGGCTTGGGCAACGGGAAGGGCGGGGTCGGGAGCAATGACGGGGATCCCCGCTCCTAGGATCAGTCCGGCAAGCAGACAAGCTAGGCGAGCAGCAGACTTCATGGTTTTGATTGCTCTAATCTGTAGCTATCCTAAGCTCTCTCACCTCCAGCCCCTCTCCTAGGGGGACAGAATTTGGTTTATCCAAGCTCTTTCCCAAAAGACAAAGGGAATAGGAATCCAAGTTTCACTGCCGTTGAGAATGGGTCGGTTGCGCCGCTTGTATCTGGGTGCCACTTGAAATAGTAGGTATAGAATCTTTTTCGAGAGTTTGAAATAAAATACCGATTTTTGGGCCACTATTTTGTTTTGTCGACCAAGTTTAAGTTTGCCGATCAACATCAGGGTTTTGGCCGGAGCGCAGCCGTTCAATTTCTTCTCTTGCCCGCTGGATAGCGCCGCAGTTGTCTACTGCTGCCCAGGTGGAGGCCAGAAACAGTCCGGGTAGGGAAACCTCTCCCTCGTCGTCGCTAAACAACACGCCAAGGAAGAAACACCAGCCCAGAAAAACCATCAAAGCTTTCCACCGCCGCGTGTAGAGGTAGGCTCCGAAGGCAAGCAGAATAGACAGAAGGATCACCATCCCCTCGGACTTTTGAGAAAGGGCATAGGTGCGCCGCACCTCTTCATCTCTGCGCTTTTGATCTTCTTGCTGGAGCAACTCTTGCAGATGCTTGTCCATAAGGCCGCCTCAAAATCGGACGGCCTTATCTTAAAAATCCTGGGAAGACCCTTGTTCAAAACAACTTTTCGGGATCCCACGGCAGAAGAAGAGAGGCGAGACTGGTCATCGCCCCTTCCTTCTGTAGAATGGGAAAGCCTCTCTCTAGTTGCAGGCTACAAGGCCCGGACGGACTCTGCCATGACCTCAGCTTCTTTTGCTTTTTCCCCTCGTGTTTTGGATCCCCTTGACCCGCAGGTGCGTCCGGATCCCCAGGGGCGGTTTGGGCCGTTTGGGGGTCGGTTTGTGCCGGAAACCCTGATGAGCGCCCTAACGGAGCTGGAGGAAGCCTTTGAGCATCACTGGCGGGATCCCGATTTTCGCGCTGAGTTTCACAGCCTGCTGCGGGATTTTGTCGGGCGGCCCAGCCCTCTCTACTTTGCCCAGCGGCTCACAGAACACTACGGTGGCCCGCAGATCTACCTGAAGCGGGAAGATCTCAACCACACCGGCGCCCACAAAATTAACAACGCCCTTGGCCAGGCCCTGCTGGCAGTGCGTATGGGCAAGCGACGGGTGATCGCCGAGACCGGCGCCGGGCAACATGGGGTGGCCACGGCAACCGTGTGTGCTCGTTTTGGGCTGGAATGCGTTATCTACATGGGGGCACTGGATATGGAGCGGCAGGCCCCCAACGTGCAGCGAATGCGCCTGCTGGGTGCTGAGGTGCGGGGGGTGGAGGCGGGCACGCGTACCCTCAAAGATGCTCTGTCGGAGGCGATCCGCGACTGGGTGACGAATGTGGAGACCACCCACTATGTGATCGGTACGGTGGCAGGGCCCCACCCTTACCCGAAGCTGGTGCGGGCCTTTCACGATGTCATCGGCCAGGAGACGCGGCAGCAATGCCAGGAGAAGTGGGGAGGGCTGCCGGATGTGCTGCTGGCCTGTGTGGGAGGCGGATCCAATGCCCTGGGCCTGTTTAACGAGTTTGTCCGGGATCCAGGGGTGCGACTGATCGGCATCGAAGCCGCCGGAGAAGGGCTGCACACGCCCCGCCACGCTGCCACCCTCAACCGCGGTCGGATTGGAGTCCTGCATGGAGCCATGAGCTACCTACTGCAGGATGAAGAAGGGCAGGTGCAGGAGGCCCACTCCATCAGCGCCGGCTTGGATTACCCCGGTGTAGGGCCCGAGCACAGCTATCTGAAAGAAATTGGACGAGCCGAGTACTACGCTGCCACCGATGATGAGGCCGTAGAGGCGTTGCTGCTGCTGTCGCGGCTGGAAGGGATCATCCCCGCGCTGGAGACGGCCCATGCGCTGGCCTACCTGAAAACTTTGGCCCCACAGCTTGGATCCCAGCAACGGGTAGTGGTCAACTGTTCTGGGCGCGGCGACAAGGATTTGAACACCGTTTTCAAGTATTTGCAGCAGAGAGGGCGTAGCTTTTAGAGTACGGTTGTTGTGACCACCAACGGGATTCTCTTGGGTGTTCACCTGCCGAGTTCACTTCACGGTTCGATTGCTGGGTCTTCTCGGCCTGCTCCTGGCTGCGGGGCTGGGCTTGTGGACGGGATCCCTGCCGCAGCCTTCTGAGACAACTGCCCCTGTTCCTCCGCCGGAGTCCATGGGTGCCTCGCACCGCTTACGGGATCGCACTGGCGGGACGGAGTCCGATTCAGAAGGGATCCCCTCCCCCACCCGGCGACCACCTCTCCCTGACACCCTGCCGGCACTGGCGCGTCAGGCCATTGCCCACTACTTCGCCACCGGCCAGGTGCTGCCACCTCCAGACGAGATCCCACCGCACTGGCAGCGCTCAGCGGGGGTTTTTGTAACAGTGAGTACAGAAGGTCGGCCCCGCGGCTGCTGGGGCAGCTTGGATCCCAGCGGTGAGGATCTGGCCAGGGCCACCATCCGGGCGGCGGTGGGGGCTGTGACCCGCGACTGGCGCTACGTGCCTCTGCGACCTGGGGAGCTGGAGTCAGCAGCCATTCAGGTGGCCATTGTGCGGCGGGTGGTGCCCATCGCGCTACTCGGACGGAGTCCTTTCGCCGCCGTGGAGCAGGTGGATCCAACCCGCACGGGCTTGTTTATCCGCTCCGGAACACGGGGGGCGGTGTTGCTGCCGGGAGAAGCTTTGACGACGGAATGGCAGCTCGCCACTGCCAAGAGGTTGGCCGGGATCCCTGTCGACCAGCCGGTGGAGCTGTTTCGCGTGGAGGCAGAGCTGCTGCATGAGTTTTGAGGAGGGGGCAGATCTCAGCGCTTCGCACCGCTGTCGTGAATGGCTGGCAGCCGTGCTGGGCAACACTCACGTGCGCTGGGGCTGGTTTGTGGGGGAGACCCTGGTGAAGGTGGAGCAGTTTCCTGCCCACCAGCCCTTGTCCTGGCCGCAGCAGACAGAGCTGTGGCTGGCTCCTGTGGGCTCTGCTCCCCTGCCGCCGGAATCCCCTTGGGTGCATCGATTGGAGCTATCGCAGGTGCCGCTGCGGGATCCCTACCCAGGGCTGGGGCTGGATCGGGCCTTGGCCTTGTGGGCTGCCGGGATCCACTACGGCTGGCCTTGTTTGGTGATCGACGCGGGTACTGCCCTGACCTTGACGGGAGCAGATTGCGACGGATCCCTGGTGGGGGGGGCGATCTTGCCCGGCCTAGGGCTGCAGGCGCAAGCGTTGGCCGACTACACTGCTCGGCTGCCCAAAATCCACTGGGATCCCTGCTCTCCCTTACCCCCCCGCTGGGCCACTGACACCGTGGCTGCCATCCGCAGCGGCATTCTCCACACTCTGCTGGCGGGGTTGCGGGAGTTTATTGCCGACTGGCGTCGCCGCTTTCCCCAAGGCCCTTTGCTGCTGACCGGCGGGGATGGGGAGTGGCTCTACTCCCACCTGCAAAGTTACCGGCAAAACCCCGTTAGCGACAGCGGGACGGAGTCCTTGAGCAGAGAGCAGAGAGGAAAGAGCGGAGAGAAGAGAGCCTCACTCCTCACTCCTCACTCCTCACTTCTCACTCCACTACATTGGGATCCTCACCTGGTGTTGCGGGGGATCGCCTGCTGCCGTCAGTGGCACCGCGCCGCCGGGCAGCCCCCTGTTGCAGAATAGTTGCAAGACAAAGTTGCAAACCCAAAAGTTCGGGATCCCATGGCCAACGGCAACTCCTTCGGCGTCCTGTTTTCGGTTACTACCTACGGCGAGTCCCACGGTGGGGCAGTGGGGGTGGTGGTAGATGGCTGTCCGCCCCGCCTGCCGTTGACCGAGGCCGACATTCAAGCGGAGCTGGATCGGCGTCGCCCTGGCCAGAGCTCCATCACCACGCCGCGCCAGGAAGCCGATCGCTGCGAGATCACTTCGGGAGTCTTCCAGGGCCTCACCCTTGGCACCCCCATCCACATCCTGGTGCGCAACCAGGATGCCCGCCCCCAGGATTACAGCGAAATGGCCACCACCTTCCGCCCCTCCCATGCCGATGCCACCTATCAAGCCAAGTACGGCATCCGCAACTGGCAGGGGGGAGGACGGGCCTCAGCGCGAGAGACCATTGGCCGGGTGGCGGCAGGGGCCATTGCCAAGAAGATCCTGCGCCTAGCGGCAGGGGTGGAGATCCTGGCCTACGTGCAGCGGGTAAAAGACGTGGAAGCCCAGGTGGATCCCAGCTCGGTAACTGCAGAGCAGGTGGAGGCCAACATCGTCCGTTGCCCCGATCCAGAAGCGGCAGCAGCGATGATCCAAAAAATCGAAGAGGCGGCGCGGGAGGGGGATTCCCTAGGGGGTGTGGTGGAATGTGTGGCCCGCAACGTGCCCCGCGGACTGGGATCCCCGGTGTTCGACAAGCTGGAGGCCGATTTGGCCAAGGCGGTGATGTCCCTGCCGGCCAGCAGAGGGTTTGAGATCGGCTCTGGGTTTGCCGGCACCTACTTGACGGGTAAGCAGCACAACGACGAGTTTTACATGACCCCTGCCGGCTGGCGTACCCGCAGCAACCGCTCCGGCGGCATCCAGGGGGGCATCAGCAACGGAGAAGATATCCTCCTAAGGGTGGCCTTTAAACCCACCGCCACCATTCGCCAGGCCCAAAACACCGTCACCCTCGATGGGCAAGAGACGGTTTTGGCGGCGCGGGGACGCCACGATCCCTGTGTGCTGCCGCGGGCGGTGCCGATGGTGGAGGCGATGGTGGCCCTGGTGCTCTGCGACCACCTGCTGCGCCACCACGCCCAGTGTGGATCCCTGGCCTTGCCGGAGCTGCCCATTCCTGCTGTTCCTGTGTCCCACACCTAGCAGCAGCCGGTCGCGATACTCGGACGGAGTCCTTGGCGGATATCCTGAGTAGGAAGAGGAGAGAGCAGAGAGAAGAGAGCAAAGAGAGTGGATCCTCACTCCTCACTTCTCACTCCTTCCTTCTCACTTCTCCCTTCTCACTCCTCAAAGAGCGGGATCCCCATTCATGGCCAAGGCCAAAACCGTCTGGGAGTGCAGCCAGTGCGGCGAGCGCTATGCCAAGTTTTTGGGCCGCTGCGACCATTGCGGCGCCTGGAACACCCTGACGGAAGTGGTCGTCGCCCCAGCGGCCAAGTCCCCACGGGCCCAAGCCCTCGCTCCTAGGTCCAACCGCGCCAATGGGATCCCCCGGTCGGCCCTCCCCCTCTCCCAGGTCTCCTCAGATCGCCACCCTCGCCTCTCCTCCGGCTATGGCGAGTTTGACCGGGTGTTGGGAGGTGGCATTGTGCCGGGATCCCTGGTGTTGATTGGCGGGGATCCGGGCATTGGCAAGAGCACCCTGCTGCTGCAGAGCGCTGCCCACCTGGCCAAGAGCGGGCCCATCTTATACGTGTCGGGGGAGGAATCGGCTCAACAGATCAAGCTGCGCGCCGAACGGCTAGGGGTAGAAAGCGAGCAGCTCTACCTGTTGGCAGAAACCGATCTGGAGGCCATTGTGGCGGAGATTCAAGCTCTGCAACCGCGGGTGGCAGTGATCGACAGCATCCAAGCCATCTTCTGGGGGCAACTCACCTCGGCGCCGGGATCCGTTTCCCAGGTGCGGGAATGCACCGGCCTGTTAATGCGGCTGGCCAAAAAACTGGGGGTGGCTCTGCTGATTGTAGGCCATGTTACCAAAGACGGATCCCTGGCCGGGCCGAAGGTGCTGGAGCATTTGGTGGACACGGTCTTGTACTTTGAGGGGGATCGCTTCCAAAGCCACCGCCTATTGCGCGCCGTCAAAAACCGCTTTGGGGCAGCCCAGGAAATGGGTGTTTTTGAGATGACCGCCTCTGGCTTGGTGGAGGTGGAGAACCCCTCGCAGCTTTTTTTGAGTAGCCGGGATCAGGCCATGCCCGGAACAGCCACCATCGTTGCCTGCGAGGGCACCCGCCCCTTGGTGGTGGAAGTGCAGGCCCTAGTCAGCCCCACCAGCTACAGCTCCCCCCGCCGCACCTCCACCGGCATTGAAATCAACCGCTTTTTGCAGATCTTGGCTGTGCTGGAAAAACGGGTGGGGATCCCGCTTTCCAAATACGATGCTTACATCGCCTCTGCCGGCGGCATTCAGGTAGCCGAGCCAGCTGCCGACTTGGGGGTAGCAGTGGCCGTGGCCGCCAGCTTCCGGGATCGCCAAGTGGATCCTTTTACAGTCCTGATTGGCGAGGTGGGACTGGGGGGGCAGGTGCGCCCGGTGGCCCAGTTGGAGCAGCGCTTGAAAGAAGCCAGCAAACTGGGGTTTCGCCACGCCATCATCCCCAACAGCCCTGTGTTGTCGGATCACGGCCTGCGCCTGAGTCGGGTGCAGCGGGTGTTGGAAGCCCTGCTGGTGGCTGTGCCCGGTTCCCAGAGCGCAGAGTGAACATCCCCTTGCCTTCCACCCGTCGCCGGCTGCTGGGCTCTGCTGCGCCTATCTCCAAAGGCCAAGCAAGGACTCCGTCCCGCTAACGCGATTGGACTCCGTCCCGCTAACGCGATCGGCATCCGCTGCTTCGGTGGCATGTCCATCATGTTCCCGAAAACTTTTGTTACCCTCGAAAAAGGCTACGCCTGCTGGGCAAACAGCTCAGCAGCCTTAGCTGAGCCCTAGTCCGTAGTTAGCAACACCAGCAACGGATCCCGGTGAGCATGGTTTCTGCACTCTCCAGCCCAGTCCAGCCCTCGATGCCGGAGGCGGCATTTCCTCTGCCAGAGCCACCGGATAAAGGCTACACCCGCTGCGCGAACAGTGACCTGGTCATCGAGGACGATGAGCCTGTGGACAGCATTCACTCGGAGAAGCTGCAGCGCCTGCTCACCGGTGCCCTCTACACCTCATTCCAGCCCAAGGCCAAAGACACCGGGGAACCGATCCCCTTTTTGGCCACGGCCAATGTCGGTCTGTTCTATGCCCTCAAACTGCCTCCCCTGGTGCCCGATGTGATGCTCAGCCTGGAGGTGGCTCCCCCCGCCAGCTTTGAGCGCAAGGAAGATCGCACCTACCTGGTCTGGGAGATGGGTAAGCCGCCGGATGTGGTCATTGAGATTGTCTCCAAGCGCAAAGGGGAAGAGCTGGGCCGCAAACGCAAAGACTATGCCCGCGCCGGCGTCAGCTACTACGCGGTCTACGATCGCACAGCGGGCGTAGCCTCTCCCTTGCGGCAACTAAGGGAACTGCAGGGATCCCCTCTGGCCCTTTTTCAGCGGCGGGGAGGTGAGTTTGTCCCCTTCGCGTCCACATGGCTGGAGGACATCGGGCTGGGCTTAACCCTCTGGCAGCGATCCTTTGAGGTCGTGAATACCGAATGGCTACGCTGGTGTGATCGGGAGGGGCAGGTTTTGCCCACCGGCGAAGAAAAGGCTGCTCTGGAACAACAGCGCGCTGAGGCAGAACGCCAACGGGCCGAAGCCCTTTTGGAGCTGCTGCGTTCCCACGGCATCGCACCGCCGGCAGCCTGAAAAATCCCGTCCCTAACGGGGCTTCCATTGTCCATTGCCTATCCACCGCCATGTCTACCCTCCCCAGCAGCAGCGAAGCCGCCCAACGGGCCGCCCGCCTGGAAAAAGCCCAACACCTGCGGGAACAAGGGATCCCGCCCTATGCCTATTCTTTTCCTGTTACCCATCTGGCTGCCGAGCTGCAGGAGCAGTTTGCCGACCTAGAGCCCGGTGCCGAGCGGGAGGATGTGCAGGTGGCCGTGGCCGGTCGGATCCGGGCGCGGCGGGTCATGGGCAAGCTGGCTTTCTTTACCCTTCAGGATCGCTCCGGCACCATCCAGCTTTACCTGGAGAAGCAACGGCTGACGGAGCATATGGGGGAGTTGGCCTTCAAGAACTTGGACAAGCTCATCGACGTGGGCGATTGGCTGGGGGCCAAGGGCTGCCTCAAGCGCACCGAAAAAGGGGAATTGTCGGTGCGGGTGGACGAGTACCAGGTGCTAACCAAGGCGCTGTTGCCGCTGCCGGACAAGTGGCACGGCCTGCGGGATGTGGAGAAACGCTACCGCCAGCGCTACGTCGATCTCATCGTCAACCCTGAGGTCAAGCAGACCTTGCTCGACCGCGCCCAGATCATCCGCTCCCTGCGGCAGACTCTGGAAGAGCGAGGTTTTGTGGAAATTGAGACGCCAGTGTTGCAGGTGATCCCCGGCGGGGCGGAGGCGCGACCCTTCATCACCCACCACAACGCCCTGGATCTGGATCTCTACTTGCGCATTGCCACCGAGCTGCACCTGAAGCGGCTGGTGGTGGGCGGGATCGAGCGAGTCTATGAAATTGGGCGGGTCTTTCGCAACGAAGGCATCTCCACCCGCCACAACCCGGAGTTCACCTCGCTGGAGGCCTATCAAGCCTTCGCCGACTACCACACCATGATGGAGCTGACGGAAACCCTGGTCTGCAACGCCGCCCTGGCGGTGCGGGGATCCCTGCAGTTGACTTATCAGGGGGAAACCATTGACCTCACGCCCCCCTGGCGGCGGGTGACCCTGCAGGAGTTGGTGGAGGAGACAACCGGGATCTCCATCGATGTGGAAACGGGATCCACCGCCGAGCTGTTGCCCGCCTTGGCAGAACGGGGGATCCCCAATCTCTCACCCCAGGACTCCCCTGGCAAGTTGCTGGTCAAAGCCTTTGAGCACTGCTGCGAGAGCCGCCTGCGCCAGCCCACCTTTGTTCTGGACTACCCCCTGGATGTGTGTCCCCTCACCAAGCCCCACCGCAGCAAACCGGGGTTGGCCGAGCGCTTCGAGCTGTTCATCGTTGGGCGGGAGACGGCCAACGCCTACTCCGAGCTCACCGATCCGGTGGATCAGCGGCAGCGGCTGGAGGCCCAGGCAGCCCTGAAGGCAGCCGGAGATGAGGAGGCCCACTTTCTGGATGAAGACTTCCTCACGGCCTTGGAATATGGCCTGCCCCCCACCGGCGGCCTGGGCGTGGGGATCGACCGCTTGGTGATGCTGCTGTGCGACGCTCCCAGCATTCGCGATGTCATTGCCTTTCCGCTGCTGCGGCCCGAGACGGGAGAAGTGGCGGAGGAGGCTTGAGCCGATCCCTCTAACTGTCCATTCAAATCCCATCGATTTCTAAGAGAGGTTGGAGGTGGCCGCGGCGACGGCGCGGAGCCTTTGGGAAGTGTCTCAACCTATTTTGAAATAACTAGCGATAACGTCTTCCAAAAGCCGACCTTCGTACCCTTGCATCTGGAGGGCAGCCTGGAAATCCTGGCAGGCTCTCTGCCAATCCCCAAGGGCAGTCCGGGCCAGGGCGCGGTTGAGGTGGGCCTTGAGGTGGCAGGGATCCCCCTCCTTCGCGTCAGCAGGGTGGAGCATGATGGCTTGGGTGTAGTCGCGGATGGCCGCTGAGAAATCCCCCTGTTGGGCGTAGGCCCAGCCGCGGTTGTTCAAAACCCAGACCCGCTCCTGGGGATCCAGCTCCAGTTGCAGCAGTCGGGTGTAGTCTTCTATCGCTTTGTCCGTCTGTCCCTCGCCATCCCACAGGAGAGCTCGGTGGAGCAAAGCAGAGTGCTCCTGGGGGTTCAAGGCCAGGGCCTGCGTGTAGTCGGCAATGGCCAGCTCAGGGCAATTGGCCTGCCGGTGTAGATCCCCCCGTTGACGGTAGGCCAGGGCAGCATCGGCCACCCCCCAGTTCTGGTCGAGGCTCAGAGCTTGGTTGAGATCCGCCAATGCCGCCTCTTGATCCCCCAAAGCCAGATGCACCCTTGCCCGCAAAGCAAAAGCCTGAGAAGCCTGCGGTTGCTGCTGGATCAGCGCCGTGAAATCGGCCAACGCCCCAGCCAGATCCCCCCTCTCTTGGCGACACAAGCCCCGATACAACAGGGCTTCGGTGACCAGCACTTCTGGATCCCCTGGGCTGGCCAGCTCCAAGACCCGATCCCAATCGGCTATTGCCCCCTCCAGGTTGTGGCGCAGGCGGCGGACTTGGGCCCGCTTCAGGTGGGCCTCCAGATAGAGCTGCCGGGACTGTTCCCCGTCTTGGGCCTCTTCCTGGATGACTTGGTCGAAGTCGGATTCAGCCTGCGCGTAGTACCCCAGCTCCAAGGACTCCGTCCCGCTGACGCGATCCTGCTCCGCACGGTTGGTAGGGCCATCGGTGCCGCGCACCGCCAACGTCAACAACAGAGAGCCGCGGGCCAAGCGGGCCATCCTGTGTTGGGGATCCCGCTGCAGCAGACGGTTTAGATCTTGCAAGGCCGCTTCGGTCTGACCCAACTGCTGCAGGGCTTGTCCTCGGTGCCACAGCGCTTCCCTGTGGTCAGGATCCTGCTGCAAAACCCGGCTGAGATCCTGAATGGCGGAATCCCAGTTGCCCACCTGTCCATGGGCCATGCCCCGTCCCAGCCAAGCCGTCCAGTCCTGAGGATCCTGCCGCAACACCTCGTTGTAGTCGGCAATGGCCTCTGGCCACCGGCCCAGCTGTCGGCACAACTCAGCTCGCTCTTGGCGCAGATCCCGCCGTTCCGGCTGCAAGCGCACCGCCTCGTTCAACTGCTCCAAGGCCGCCTGCAGATCTCCCGTCTGGATTTGGGCCCGCGCCAGATCTCGGCGGATATCCGCCTCGGCCACTGCCACCCCCAGCGCCAAAGCCTGGTGGTAATCCTGGATGGCCCCCAGCCCATCTCCCAGAGCAGCCCGCACTTGGCCGCGATGGAAATAAGCCAAGCCCGACTGAGGATCCCCTTGCAGAGCTTGGTCGAAATCGGCCAGCGCTCCCTGCCAATCCCCCAACCGTTGCCGTGCCATACCGCGGCATAGATGGGCATTCAACAGCAGCTCCGGCCCGCGTGGGATCCCAGGCCTCGCCGCCCACTGCAACACCTGCGAGAAGTCCTCACAGGCTGCCGGCCAATCTTCCCGCTCAACATGGAGTTGGCCGCGGTTGAAGTAGAGCTGAGGGTTCTGCGGATCCCGCTCCAGGGCAGCCGTGTAATCCTGCAGAGCCGCCAGGGGATCCCCCAACAGCCAATGGATTCGCCCGCGGCTGCTGTAGGCACTGGCATCTTGGGGATCCAAAGCAATGGCCTGGTTCAAGTCGGACAAAGCCGCTTCAATGTTGCCCAAGTCCAGGTGGGCAATGCCCCGGTTGAGGTAGGCTTTGGCCATTTGGGGATCCAGCTCCAGGGCGCGGTTGAAGTCTGCCAGAGCGCCGCCGGGATCCCCCAGCCCCTGGCGAGCCAAGCCCCGGCAGAGATAGGCCCGCGACAGGTTGGGATCCAGACGGAGAGCCTGTTCACAATCGGCCAGCGCCGGCTCCAGGGTGTTGCTGCTCAGGTAGGCCATGGCCCGCTGCAAGTAGAGATCCGCTAAGAACTCCGTCCCGCTGACGCGAGCGGTGGCTTCAGTAGCCCGCAGCGATATGGCCTGAGAAAAGTCTTCAACAGCCCCCTGGGGATCCCCCAACGCTTGCCGGGCCAGGCCCCGGTGGTAATAGGCTTTGCCGTGGCGAGGATCCAACTGCAGCGCTTGGGTGTAGTCCTCGACGGCCCCTTGCAAATCTGACAACTGGACCCGCGCCACTCCCCGGTTGAAGTAGGCTTCCCCGTCCTGAGGGTCCCGCTTGATCACCTCGGAAAAATCGGCTGCTGCCCCCTGCGCATCTCCCAGATGGCCGCGCACCACGCCGCGGTTGAAATAGGCCCGCACATCTTCCGGGTTGAGCTCAATGGCCCGCGAATAGTCTTCGATGGCCTGCTGCTGCTGATTGAGTTGCCGGTAAGCATTGCCACGGTTGTAGTAGGCCACCGCCCATTGTGGGTTGAGGCCGAGAGCCTGGGTGTAGTCGGCAACAGCTCCCTCGTAGTCCTCCAGCCGGTAGCGGGCAATGCCGCGGTTGAAATAGGCGCGGGCGTCCCCTGCCAGTTGAATGACTTGGGTGTAATCTGCGATGGCCCCTGCCAAGTCCCCACTTTTGTAGCGGGCGCTGCCCCGCTGGCTGTAGGCGCGGCTATTTTGGGGATCCAATTGAATGGCCAACGTACAGTCGGCAATCGCCCCCTGGAAATCCCCTTGGCGGGCTTTCTCCTGTCCGCGGGCCAACAGGCGCGTCACCAAAACCTGATCCACCGAAACATCGCCGAGCGTCGCCTCTTGGGGAAAAGGCAACAGGGGCCGCAGCGCCTCCAACACTTCAGCAGCGGACTGGAAGCGCTCTTGCCAGTGGGGGCAGATCAGGCGATCCAAAATCTCGGCCAGCTCCTCGCTGACCTGAACCAAATCCCGCCAGAGCAGTTGGCCGGTGCGGGGATCATCCCGGATCTTGTGGGGGGGACGACCGGTGAGGGCTTGGATGGCCAACACCCCCACAGAGTAAAGGTCGCTGCAGGGCTGGGGCTTGCCGTTGAGCTGTTCGGGCGCCATGTAGCCAACCGAGCCAATCACCGTCGCCAACTGAGTTTGGCCGGGGGCATGGCTGACCAACCGCCCCACTTCCTTGACTGCCCCAAAGTCGATCAACACCAACTTGCCATCGGCATCGCGGCGCATCAGGTTGGCCGGCTTGATATCCCGATGGACGATCTGGTGGGCGTGTACATGGCGCAGGATCTCCAAAATATCCCACAACAGTTTCAAAACCTCGGCCTCGCTCAGCGGCTTGCCCGGGATCAGCTCCTGGCTGAGATCATGCCCGGCAACAAACTCTTGCACCAAGTAAAAATCCTGATCCTGCTCGAAGTGGGCCAAAAGGCGGGGCACTTGGTCGAAGTGGTTGAGCCGGTTGAGAACCTTGGCTTCCCGTTCAAAGAGCTTGCGAGCCGTGGCCAGTGTATAAGGATCCGTGGAGAGGGGGCGAAGGCGCTTGACGACGCAGGGGCTATCGAAGGTGTCTTGATCCACCGCCTTGTAGGTTATGCCAAATCCCCCTTCCCCGAGGGGATGGAGAATGCGATAGCGTCCCCTGAGCACACTTCCCGCTCTGATCTTGTCTTCCATAGCCAAGCCAGTCGCCTGAGCGGAGCAGCCTTTTGCCACTACGAGCTGGCTCGATTCTGCCACAGGCCGACGCCCTTGGGCGGAGCAACCCACAGCTCCTATCCAGGGTCTTTTTCTGCTTTTTCTTTTCGCGATCTTCAATGTCTGTAACAATTCAGTCAGAGAGAAACCGCGATCTGACCTCGCCGCTCTTCAAAATCGCTGATCAGCAGTCTCACCTCGATCTGCCATTCCCCCGCCAGGGCTAGGGGCACATTTTCCACCACAAATTGGCCAGGCCCATCCGGCGCTACAGTGCGGCGTAGAGGGGGGATCCCCTGTTCTGGCAGGGAAAACCCAAGGGTCAATTCCTGGGCCGGGACTCCCTTCACCTCAGCCCGAATTTGATTTTCCCCAGGACGACAGGGCAGAATCCTCAGGTGCAGGCTGCCTTCCGGCCAGTTCAAGCGCTCTTCACAACTGGTCTGCAAGCCCGACTCCAGTGGGGCTCCCATGCCGTGCCTTCCATTACTGGGAGGAGCCTGGGCCACCAGGAAGCTGGTCAAGGCCAGCACCAGCATCAGCCCCACCAACTCCAGGCGGACGATCCGGCGCAGCGACCGGCCCACCGTCTGCCCACCCTGTTGCAATGCCGGCACCAGCCGAAACTTGTTGTGGGCGCCCAGCCCCACCATCATCAGCACCAGCAGCAGCTTGGCCCAGAGATACTGCCCATACGGATGATCCCAGTCCCAGCCGCGGTGGATCCCACCCATTCCCACCCCTGCCAGGATCAGTCCGGGCACTGCCCAGGTGGCCACGTCAGAAAACCGTTGGACGACCCCTGCCGATTGAGGAGTCCATTCTCGGCTCAACAGGCGATCCACTCCCCACAGCCCCCCCAACCAAAAAGCCGAGCCGGCCAGATGTAGACTCAACAACGCTACCGTTCCCACCGGATACTCGCTGGTAAGGGCATGGCCGATGGGCAAAAACGATCCAATCACCAACACCGATCCAATGCCACCACCCCAGGCGGCACCTTCCTCACAGGCCCAGATCAGGATTCCTAGCCCCACCAGCCGCAGCCCTGTACCCCAACCGTAGGGAGAAAGCATCACACGCAGCAGCTCTCGCCCATTAAAGTAAGGGTAGAGCTGGGCCAAATGCAGACTGAAGGCCACCACGGTCAAGCTGAGGGTGATCCAAGCTGTCGCAAAAGCCCAAGATAAGGGCTCCGCCCCGCTGACGCGATCAGAATCGGCGAAACTGCTCCGCGGGGGGGGCGGGGGGGGGGCCCGGCGCCGGGCCCCCCGCCCCCCGCGGGGGCGGGCGGGCTGGGGGGCGGGGGGGGGCGCGCGCGCGGGGGGCGCGGGC
>NZ_JANSIH010000375.1:0-3234 GCF_047462075.1 Synechococcus sp. R55.2 | reverse complement strand
GTCTCCTCAAGATGGGGCTGTTCTCTACTCGCTGGGATCGGCTTATTTGCGGCAGGGCAGCTACTTTGCCGCTGCTGAAACCCTGGAACGAGCTGTGGCCCTGCAACCGGATAACCCCAACGCTCGCTTCCAACTGGGCAATGCCTACCTCATGCTGGATCGGTGGGATGCGGCCCGGCAGGAATATGAGAAGACCTTGGAGTTGGATTCCGCCTATTGGCCGGCCATGAACAACATTGGCTTGGTGGACTATGAGCAGGGGGATCTCGACGCCGCCATCGATCGCTGGGAACGCACGATAGAGATGAACAATGCCGTAGCAGAGCCCTATTTGGCCCTGGCGACTGCCCTCTACATTCGGGGAGAAACCGAACGAGCTGAGGAACTGGGGGCAAAGGCCATGCGCTTGGATCCCAACTATGCCCGCCTGCAGGTGTTGCGGGAGAATCTGTGGCGGGAAAACCTGCTGCGGGATGTGCAGATCCTCCTGCGTACCAGACCTGTTGCAGAAGCTCTGCAGCAAGCCGCCATCGAGCAGTTCAACCGGCGGATGGGCCTTTCGGAATAGGCTCAGGAATTGACAGTGGGAACTTCCGCAGGGGATCCCTTGAGAACTCGTGCCTGAAACTTGGCCCGAATCCGCTCGGCAATCCCGGCACTGTTCAAGCCTAGTTCTGCCAAGGATTCCTCGGGGGTGGCGTGCTCCACCCACACATCCGGCACCCCCAAGCGCAACAAGGGCACTGCCAGGTCGGCGTCGAGCAGGGCTTCGGCCACTGCCGAGCCAAACCCACCCATGAGGCAACCTTCTTCCACCGTCACCACCAAGCGGCTCTGTTCGGCCAAAGGCAGGATCAGCTCAGTATCCAAAGGCTTGGCGAAGCGGGCATTGACCACCGTGGCTGAGATGCCGTGTTCTTTCAAGATCTCCGCCGCCTGCAGGCTGGGATGCACCATCGACCCATAGGCCAGGATCAACACCTCGCCACCGCTGCGCAGCACCTCGGCTTTGCCGATGGGCAGGGGTTCCCACCCCTCTTCTGCCAGAGGCACCCCTACACCCGATCCGCGCGGGTAACGCATGGCGATGGGGCCCTTGGTGTACTGGATCCCGGTCACCACCATGCGCTGCAGCTCTGCTTCATCTTTGGGAGCCATCAGCACCATTTCCGGAATGCAGCGCAGATAGGCGATGTCGTACATGCCTTGGTGGGTGGGGCCATCGGCTCCCACAACTCCCGCCCGATCCAAGCAAAAGAAGACCGGCAACTTTTGGATACAGACATCGTGGATGATCTGGTCGTAGGCCCGCTGCAAGAAGGTGGAATAAATGGCCACCACTGGCCGCATTCCCTCACAGGCCATGCCAGCCGCCAACGTTACAGCGTGCTGCTCGGCGATCCCCACATCCACAAACTGATCCGGCAGCTTTTCCTTGAGCTTATCCAGGCCAGTGCCCGTATCCATAGCGGCGGTGATGCCGATGATGCGGGGATCCCGCTCGGCCAGCTTGCAGAGGGCATGGCCAAAGACCTTGCTGTAGCTGGGGGGCTTAGGCTTGGTGGGCGGGTAGGGCTTGCCGGTGGCCAGGTCGAAGCGGGATTGGGCATGATACCCCACCTGTTCCGCTTCGGCAGGCGGGTAGCCCTTGCCTTTGACGGTGGCCACATGCACCAGTACCGGGCCGGAGATGCCGTGGGCCAACTCAAAGGCATCCAACAACTCCGCCAGGTTGTGCCCGTCCACCGGCCCCACGTAGGTAAAGCCCAGCTCCTCAAAGATAATGCCGGCTTTGTTGTTTTGCACAGCGGTAACCAGCTT
Organism: Synechococcus sp. R55.2; assembly: GCF_047462075.1. Taxonomy (NCBI): domain Bacteria; kingdom Bacillati; phylum Cyanobacteriota; class Cyanophyceae; order Synechococcales; family Synechococcaceae; genus Synechococcus; species Synechococcus sp. R55.2. The sequence continues at coordinate 1,413 of NZ_JANSIH010000375.1, read as the reverse complement.
CACCGTTTCCTTGAGGCGGTCAATTTCTGGGCTGAGGCTGGATCCCAGTAGGGGCAGGTTCTTCAGTTGCTCTTCTAGGCTGTCGGCCAAAAACTGCACCGGCGGGCTGAGGCGCAGGCGGTTTAAATAGCGAGGGATCGCCCCCACATTGGGGGAAATAGACATGCCGTTGTCGTTGAGCACCACCATTAGGTTGGTCTTGGGCAGGTGCCCGGCGTGGTTGATGGCTTCATAGGCCATGCCTCCGGTCAGGGCACCATCCCCAATGATGGCCACCACCTTGAAGTTGTCTCCCCGCCGATCCCGAGCGATGGCCATGCCCAAAGCTGCCGAGATGCTGGTGGAAGCGTGCCCCGCCCCAAAGTGATCGAAGCGGCTCTCGCTGCGCTTCAGGTAGCCGGAAATCCCCCCCTTCTGGCGCAATGTGTGGAAATTGTGGTACCTGCCGGTGAGCATTTTGTGGGCATAAGCCTGGTGCCCCACATCCCAGATCACCTTGTCTCGATCCAGATCGAGGGTCTTGTAGAGGGCCAAGGTCAGCTCCACCACCCCCAGCCCTGGCCCCAGATGACAGCCGACCGGGGAATTGGCAGCCGTCTGCAGATGTTTGTCGCGAATCTGGCGGGCTAGGCTGCGCAACTGGCTCAGGTTCAGGTTTCGGAGCTGGTTGGGATGAGTGATGTCACTCAGGTGCATAATGGACTCGTCCTTCCGGTGTGATCTCACTCTAATTCATTTTCAGGAGGGGTTTTGTAGCCCTCCCTCTCAAAACTTCAAGGAATGCAGGGATCCCCTCAATGCTGGGCCAAGGGCAGTGAGATCGTAAACTACCCGCACTCATGTTGATGCAAAGCGCTCCGCGCCGCTAAAGCGAAAGAGTGCGGGCTTTCAGTAGCCCTGAGCTTGTTTCGCTCGGCAGAACAAAACAAGCCCGTTCGCGAAGCGAGCCGTAGGCTTAACCTCCAGGCTGGTTTACGGCAGCCCCCAAGAGCGCAATTACGTTTGCACCATTCAAGTCCGCATCTCCTTCCCATCCACAGTGCCCACACTTGAACGACTTACCACTGCGATAGGATTGCGCAGGGTCGGGATGGATGTGCAAACACCGGTGGCAGGTCTGCGACGTGTAGGCAGGCGGAACAAGAATCAGAGAAACCCCTGCAACCCTCGCCTTGTATTCCAGAAATTGACGTAGTTGGTAGAACGCCCAACTGTTGGCCCTGCGCCGCTCGGCTTTGCTGCGTGGCTGTTGATTGACCCTTTCCCGGATCCCTGTCAGGTCTTCCAGAGCAATAGCGCTGTTGGTAGCTTTTGCCCTAGAGACAATAGCTTTGGAGATGCGATGATTGACCCACACTTGAAAGCGTCTCTCCTTGCCAGACAGCCGTTGCAACAGTTCTCTGCATCTGCGCC
>NZ_JANSIH010000374.1:0-3236 GCF_047462075.1 Synechococcus sp. R55.2 | reverse complement strand
GAACTGCAGAATACCTATCCAACCTCGTTCAGGTGGGCAATAGCGTCGTTTTCACCCGGTATAGCTTCCCGGTGATTATGGCTCGGCAAAGTCGGGATTGGCTGCGTTCCAATACGTTTCAGGAGTTGCTGCAGGTGGATGCTACGGGGCAAACCACTCAGGTGATGGATTTGAGTGCTTTTTTCTCGCCTGGGTTTTCGCTTATCTCGGATGACTCCAGAACCAAGCTCGTCAGGCAGGGACAGGAGTATTATTTTCTGGCCGATAACCAAGGGGATCCAAGTATTCTCAAGGCCAATCCCAGTCAGGGGCTAGCGGTGGTGTTGGATGGGCGGGTGATACGGGAACAGAATGGGGGAAGTTTTGTGCCCATCCGGGATATTGACCTACAGGGATCCAACCTAGTGGCTTTGTTGGGTCGGAGTCGCCTTTTGGAAGATGCAGAAGGGTCTTGGCGCAGTGGGTTGGCGCGGGTATCTCCTCAGGGATCCCTGAGTCCGATTTTCCGGATCCCGCAGGATTTTAGCTTGCAGCCGGAGAAGATAGTGGTGGAGGATGCGGGCTTTGGTTTGGTGGCCTGTCCAAGGCTTTCGAGTAACCAGCCAGAATTCTATTCCTGTGCCCTTTACCGGGTGACCCCTAGTGGAGGGTAGGAGCAAGCAGGAAGGCTTGGGCTATGACTTAGAGTATTTATTCACCCGCCTGCGACACGGTATGGACAACTTGCTCCTGTTGAAGAGCTTGCAGCACCTGGGGCAAATGCTCCGCCAGCCGTGCCGGATCCACTCCCGTTAGGCCGCGTTCCCGTGCCAGATGGACAGCCGCCTGAGCATGCCACCACACCCCTGCACAGGCGCAACTGAGCAAGGCGGGAGCGTCCAAAGGTTGATCGGCTTGAGCTCTTCTTCGCGCCACTAGGCCCCCGATCAAACCGGTCAAGACATCGCCACTGCCACCCCGGGCCAAAGCCGGCGTGCTCTCCGGATTCACCCAGCATTCCCCAGTGGGAGAGGCGATCACCGTCCGCGCCCCCTTCAAAACCACCACGGCTCCACTCTGGGCTGCCGCCCTTTGGGCTGCCTCGATGCGATCGTGGAGCGGGATCCCCGGAAAAAGCCGCCGAAATTCCCCCAGGTGGGGGGTGAGAATGGCTTGGATCCCTTTTTCTCGTAAGCGCTCTACCCCCATCTCCGCCAGAGCATTGAGGCCATCGGCATCGATAACCCAGGGGATCCCGGCCCAATCCCGCAGCAGGAGTTCCAGCAGTGGTAAGCGGGTTTCTCCCAAGCCCGGCCCCACGGCCACCGCCTGAAAGGGTTTCTCGGCCACCTGGGGCAAAGCGGGGATCCCCTCCCAGGCATAGACCAAGACTTCCGGCAGGGCGCTGTGGATCAGTCCTTTCAACTCCGCCGGCGCCGCCATCGTCACCATGCCCACCCCGCTGGCGCGGGATCCCAGCCCCGCCAACACCGCTGCTCCAGCATAGGCTGCCGAGCCTGCCACCAACAACAGGGATCCCTGGCGGTATTTGTGGGTATCCAAAGGGGGATCCGCAGGAAAGTGCTGCCAAGGCCGCAGCAACAACCGGGGAACCTCATCCTCTGGGCAGGCCCAAGCGGGGATCCCAAAATCAACGCGATGTAACCGTCCTACCCAAGGCAGAGCTGCTTCCTGCCACAGCCCCCGTTTCCAAAGGCCAAGGGTATAGGTATGGCTGGCGCGAATGCAGCAGCCCCAGACTTCCCCGGTTTGGTCGTTGAGGCCAGACGGCAAATCCAGGCTGAGGATGGGGATCCCACTGCCATTGGCCCACCCCACCGCCCCCGCCCAAGGCTCCCCCAAAGGCCGGTTCAGACCGATCCCAAACAGGGCATCAATTAACAAATCGCAATCGGCCAGCTCTTCAAGACTCTCCACAAACTCTGCCCCCAGCGCCTTGAGATAGCGGGCGTGGTCTGCCGTCAGGGGTTTGAGATCCGGCTTGCCCAGCCACACCTTCACCGACTTTTGGGCCAGCCACAGCTCTCGCCCAACCACCAACCCATCGCCACCGTTGTGCCCTGTCCCACAGAGGATGCCAATGCGATGGGCTTGCGGAAAATCCTTCTGCAACTGAGCAACAACGGCCAGCCCCACCTTCTCCATCAGAGCGGCAACGGGCATGCCGGCAGAGAAGATCTGCTCCTCAATGCGCTGCATCTGTGCGGAACTGACCAGGCTGATGGCCGGATCGAACTGGCAACGAGAACCCATATCGCTACGCAACGCTGTTGCAACCGGCGGCATTGCTGAGGGGAGATGGCTCATGGCTAAGTTGCGCTAATCGAGCTTAGCTCTATCACATTCCCATCCGGATCCCGGACGAACACTGCCGCTCGCCCGGAAGCGCTCGGTTGCACCTCATACCCTTCCTGCCGCAGGCGAGCCTTCACCGCTTCCAAGTCATCTACCCCCAGCGCCACATGGGGATTACGCCCCCACTTTGAGGATCCCGTTCCGCTTCGCTGCCGTGGATCCATCGGCTCCTCGGCCACGATTAAATGAATTTGGGAGGAACCCACTTGATACCAAGCGCCGGGAAAGTCAAACGGCAACCGTTCCACCTTGGGGATCCCAAGCACCGTTCCGTAAAAATGTTCGGCTCTGGCCAGATCGCTCACCCAAAGGGCGGTGTGCAGGTGATGATAGGTTGGCTTTTGGGGGGCAGTCATTGTCTTGTTGGGAAATCTTGACCGTGGGGCTTTGCAAGGCCGACGCGAACATCAATATTTTCTCCGAACGGCAAGCCAAACCCGTAAGCTAAGGTGGAGCTAGCGCACCCGCGACAACCGTATCTTTGTTTTCGCACAGGGGTTGGCCCATGGGATCCCGCACCAAGTTTTTTGGCACGGTCTTGGCCATGCTGGCCGTGAACAGCATCTACATGCAGTTGCAGCAGCTTTCCCTGAGGCTGGAGGAAAGGGATCCCGCTCCCTCTGAGCAGTCTTCTCCAGAGCCTCAAAGCAGCAAGGGCTCCGTCCCGCCAACGCGAACGGAACGGCTGGATCCCTGGCGTCGTGTTGCCCAAGTCTTGCAGGGTCTGTGGCCCGGCGATGCGAGCTTGAAAGGACTCCGTTCCGCCAACGCGAACGGGATCCTGTCGCCAGAGTCCACGTCCCGCCTGGAGCCTTGAGTGCCAAGCTGAGAGCATGACTCTAGTCAATAATAAGCTCAACTATACTGAAAATAATGTATAA
>NZ_JANSIH010000373.1:0-517 GCF_047462075.1 Synechococcus sp. R55.2 | reverse complement strand
AACGCCCCCCCACCCCATCCACCCCACGTTTTTGGGCCGCACCGGCCCTTGTGTCAAAATAACAGCTAGTTCCCCCTTCGGGGGGATCCCTAGAAATTGGAAACGAGGCGGATGGGGCGGGTAATAAACAAGTCCACGCCCTGTTCCCCCTTCGGGGGGATCCCTAGAAATTGGAAACGTCCAACCGCTTTTGAGTGTAATCATGGTACCTCCCTTCAGTTCCCCCTTCGGGGGGATCCCTAGAAATTGGAAACACATAATTAGCGAAGGCGTTAGCATAACGAACCATGTCAGGTTCCCCCTTCGGGGGGATCCCTAGAAATTGGAAACCGGGTGGCCCAACCCAACTTGGGCCGTTGCGTGCGAGCTGTTCCCCCTTCGGGGGGATCCCTAGAAATTGGAAACCCACAAGTTGTATGCCTCTCCTAAATGGGAGGCAAGAGTTCCCCCTTCGGGGGGATCCCTAGAAATTGGAAACCTCCAGGCCCTTTCAGAACATTCTCTGAGAGGTCCCTAA
>NZ_JANSIH010000372.1:0-3248 GCF_047462075.1 Synechococcus sp. R55.2 | reverse complement strand
TCTGCTGCTCTCGGTGCCCTGGCGGGATCTCTATGGGCCGGGGCGGGCAGTTTTTCTGGCTATTTTTCACGCGGTGTCGGCCTTTTGTAATGCAGGATTTGACCTGTTTGGCCGGGAAGGGATCCCTACAGACGGTCTGTCGCTGGCGATTTTGGCCGGTCTGATTTTTATCGGCGGTTTGGGCATCCCAGTTTTGTCGGATTTGTTAACCTGGCCACGGGGCCACCGCCCCTCTCTGCACACCCGGATTACCCTGGGCGTGGTGGTGGTTTTGCTCTGCACGGGCGGCATTGGCTTGTTTTTGGGAGAGAGCTTGCCCGGCGGATCCCTGCTGGAGGTAAGCTGGCCCCACCGCTTGGGCCTGACGTTTTTTCAATCGGTTTCTGCCCGAACGGCTGGGTTTGCCGGGATCCCCATTGAGGATTTGACCCCGGCAAGCCAGTTGCTGCTGATGGCTCTCATGTTTATTGGGGCAGCCCCAGCTTCTATGGGGGGCGGCATGACCACCGGCACCTTGGCGGTGTTGGTGTTGGCCCTCTGGGGCTATGCCCGCGGTTTGCCCAGCGCTCAGATTGCCGGGCGCAGCTTGGATCCCTCCATGGTGCGCAAGGCGGCAGCGGTGTTAACGGTTTCTCTGTTTGTGGTATTGTTGGCGGCTTGGTTGATTTTGCTGACCCACAGTAACAGTAGGTTGGATCCGGTGTTGTTTGAGGTGATCTCCGCCTTTGCCACCTGCGGCCTCTCGACGGGCTTTACCGGGGAGCTCAACTGGTTTGGCCAACTGATCATTGTGCTGGTGATGTTCTGGGGCCGGTTGGGGGCATTGACGATTGTCTTGGCCTTGGCTCAACAACAGCCCCGCCCGTTGGTAACCTACCCTGAAGAGTCGATCCTAATCGGTTAGTCCAGAACTGAGGAGAGAGCAGCCTCCGTTAGACTGAGTAAGGGATCCCTTCGTCCCTCTCGTTACCGGGAGCCATCCGTGTCCAAGTTCCTTTTAATTGGTTCTACTGAGCCCTTCAGCGGTAAGTCGGCTGCCATCTTGGGTTTGGCCAAACACCTGCAGCAGCAAGGGATGAAAGTCACCTATGGGAAGCCCATCGGTTCTTGCGAGCGGGAGGATTGCTCGCTGGAAGGGGGCGATCCGGATATGCGCTTTGTGGCGGAGTCTCTGCGGCTGACGATTGACCAAATGCCGCCGATGCTGCTCCGGCTCAACGAAGAGGCTTTGCTGGCCCAAATGAAGCGAGCTCCCGAGGATCCAGCTCCAGAGTGCCCGGTTGCCCCTCTGTTGGAGTTTGTCCGGCGATCCCCTGCGGATTTGGTGCTGTTGGAAGGCCCAGCCGATCTTTATGAGGGGGAATTGTTTGGCTTGTCGCTGGCCAAGATGGCCCAAGCCCTGAATGCTCCGGTACTGCTGATCAATCGCTACCATTCCCCCTTGGCCGTCGATTCTCTTCTCTTTGTTCATCGCCAACTGGGATCCCATTTGGCAGGCGTGCTGCTGAACGATGTGCCGCCCGACCAGGTGCAACCGGCAAAAACGATCATTCGGCCTTTTTTGGAGGGACACGGGATCCCGGTGCTGGGGATTTTGCCCTCCCATCGCATTTTGCGCAGCATCAGCGTTGGGGAGTTGGTGCGGCAACTGGATGCCGAGGTGCTCTGCTGTCCGGATCGGATGGACCTGATGGTTGAAGACATTGCGGTAGGGGCGATGAACGTCAACTCGGCCTTGAAGTACTTCCGTAAGCTGGATCACAAGGCGGTGATCACCGGCGGAGACCGCACCGATATTCAACTGGCCGCCCTAGAAACTTCCACCCTCTGCCTGATCTTGACCGGCAAGCTCCCTCTGGATCCCCGCATTCAGTCTCGAGCAGAAGAGCTGGAAGTGCCGATCCTCTCGGTGGATCTGGACACCTTCACCACCATCAACCGCATCGAACGGGTTTTTGGGCAGATTCGCCTGCACGAGGAGGTGAAAGTCCGCTGCATCCAAGAGCTAATGTCAGCGAATTTTGACTTTTCCCGTCTCTATGCTCATTTGGACTTGACACAACCCCTAGTGTCGGCGGTAGGTGCATAAGAAAAGTTATTACTGGCTTCTCTATATTTGGTGTCTAAATAGATATTTCTTCGAGATTGAGCACTATATCTGATCAAGACGAAATAAGCTCAGTTTTGACGCGCTGGTCTCTAGTGTCTGATGCTTTCCAGTATCTGCAATGATTTCTGCAAAAAAACGCAGGGATCTATCGCCGGTTTGGCCTACTCACCGAATTCGAGAGATATCATGCGAGTATTCATCACCTCAACACACCACTCCTCCCCCAGATTTTCTGGGGGTTTTTGTTCGCGCCGTTTTGGCAGAATTTCCCTGTCTCTCTAACCTTACGTCACGTGAGCTGGTGTTGACGAGGTTTATACTACTGATAGTGTAAAGTAAAACTTTCCCGGAACTAGATACACTAAATAGTGGTGCTGGCACGCCCTTGTGCGGTAAGATGCAGTGTCTGTTGTCGAGCCGGGATCCCAAATCTTCCCGTTAGCATCGGATGAGCACCATGACCAAGGTTTCACGGATGCGCAGCCGCAAAGGAGCGCGCCCCAGCCGTCTGGCTGCCTGCCCCCGCAGCGGCATCTTCACGGACGGGGGATGTTCTCCTAACCCGGGGCCAGGGGGATGGGCCGTGGTGGTGGTTCAAGATGATCAAATTGTGGAAGAGTTTTGGGGAGGGGATCCCGATAGCACCAGCAACCGCATGGAACTGACCGGCTTAATTCGGGCTTTGCGGTATTGCCGTGACACCCAAGGCAACAGCGTGGACACCATCTACAGCGATTCCCACCTCTGCGTGCAAACCTACAACCGTTGGATGTCGCAGTGGGCAGCTCAGGGATGGCGGCGGCGCACAGGCCCGGTGGAAAACCTGGATTTGATCCAGGAACTGTATCGGCTAAAGCAGGAGTGCCCCCAGGTGCGGGTGGTTTGGATCCAGGCTCACGAAGGGTTGCGCTGGAACGAGTACGTGGATGAGTTGGTCGCTCGCGCCCGGCCAAAGTAACAATTTCTACATATTCCGATGTATGAGGCTGCGATCACAGACAGGCTCTGAGTCCATCGCCTATCCTCAAGAGGACGGCTCGTCGCAGGTGTGATATGAAGACCCAACTTCAGTGCCGGTTTCGTCCTCTCTCCCTTACGTTGATGGCGGTGGGGGGCTCTTGGCTTCTGGGATCCTGCC
>NZ_JANSIH010000371.1:0-520 GCF_047462075.1 Synechococcus sp. R55.2 | reverse complement strand
AGCCCTCAACGCCGTTCAAATTGCCGAGCTGCTTTTGAAGGACTAATTCACCACAACCGTCCAGGTTACCGGTCCTGCTGTGGCAGGGGCGGCCTGAGCGTTGGTCAATGTTACTGGGGAGTTGGGGTAGGTGTAGGTGCCGGGTGAGGTCAGAGGTCCCGTTTGGACAGGGATGGTCACTGTGCAGGTTGCGCCGACAGCCACTTGTCCTCCGGTGAATTGAATGGTGTTCCCACCCACCGACGCTGTGAGGGTAGCTCCAGCACCACAGGAAGCAGGTAAGGGAGGAGGTGCACCAGGCCCTACGGTTAAAGGCGGCGCTCCCGGCAAGGTGTGGTTAAAGGCCAAGCCCGTCAATGGAATGGCAGCGTTGTTGGTGATGGTAAACGTCAAAGTTCCGGTGCCGATAACGGGAGCTGGGCCAATTGGGCCAAGCGGGTTGGGAGAAAAGGCCATGGTAAAGGTGGGAGCTGGCACCGTTACCGTTAGGTTGATAGCCGCAGCGGTAGCATTGGGCGCT